>CAXTIY010000466.1:0-2628 GCA_964244215.1 uncultured bacterium | reverse complement strand
CCGTGTAAGGTGCGATCGTTACGCGACCTTGCCCGGAAGTTACGTAGCATCGGGGGAGCACGAAGCGCACCCTTCACGTGCTATACTCGTAAATCGTGACGAACTCGGCTCAAGATCTTTGGCTCGATCAGAAAGCGCAGCGGGCGGGCTTTGCCGGCGCAGCCGCGCTCGCGGAGAAGCACGCGCTCAAGAACTATCGGCTGACGCAGCTTTACCGGGCCGCCACCAAGGAACTCGTGCCGAGCCTCGAGGCTATCTCCGTCTTTCCTCTCGACCTGCGAGCGGAGTTGACGGTTGAGGGCTTCGAGCTCGAGTCGGTCGAGCCGATCACCCTACAGCATTCGACCGATAAGCAGACCACGAAGGGGCTGTTCCGCCTGCACGACGGTAGTGAGGTCGAGGCGGTGCTCATGGAGCACTGGGGCGACCGCACGACGGTCTGTATTTCCAGTCAAGCCGGCTGTGCGTATAATTGCTCGTTCTGTTCCACCGGCCAAGCCGGCTTTACGCGCAATCTCTCTTCCGTCGAAATCTTCGATCAGGCGCGATTCTTCGCACGCGAACTTAAAGTCCGCGATAAGAAGATCACGAACATCGTGTTTATGGGCCAAGGCGAGCCGTTCGCGAATTACGACGCGACGATGGGCGCGGTGCGGCTGCTCAACGATCCGAACGGCTTCGGCCTCGGCCATCGCCACATCACGATCTCGACGGTCGGGCTCGTGCCGCAAATCTTACGCTTCGCGGACGAAGGTGTGCAGGTGAATCTTGCTATCTCGATTCACGCGCCGACGGACGAGCAACGCGCGCGCATCATGCCCGTGAACCGAAAGTTTCCGATCGCCGAACTTATGAGCGCGTGCGCGACGTATTCGGAGAAGACGCGCCGCAAGATATTCTTCGAATACATCATGCTCGAGGGCATCAACGATGATGATGCCTCGGCGAAGGCGCTCGCGAAACTGATGCGTGGTCATCTCTACCACGTAAATCTTATTCCGTATAACGCGACGCCCGATGCGCCGCTGCGCGGCACGCCGGAATTACGCATTCGAGCGTTCGCGCGCGTGCTCGAGTTATCGGGCGTGCCGACGACGGTGCGCACCCCGATGGGCCGCGACATCGCGGCGGCTTGCGGGCAGCTTCGCGCTCAGACGCAGCCACGCGCCAACACGGGCTAAGCACTTCATTCGATGCGAGGATCTTTAACGCACTTCTGCGCGAGCGTAACGCTCGCGTTCGTCATTCGAGCCTCCAAATTTGCGTCGAGTTGGTTCGAGATTCCGCTGCTCGCGCGCATGCCGGACGAGGCGCTGCCGCGTGTAACGATCGTGGTTCCCGCCCGCGACGAGGAACGCTCGATCGAACGTTGCGTGCGATCGCTCGCGAGCCAGCGTTACGTCGATGCCGAAGTCGTCGTGGTCGACGATCGTTCCACCGACGCGACGCCGGAAATACTCGAGCGGCTTAGCGCCGAGTTCGATAATGTGCACGTCCTTCGCGGTGCGGCGCTTCCCGAAGGGTGGGTCGGCAAACCGTGGGCGTTGCATCAGGGTATGCTCGTTGCACGGGGCGAGTGGTTGCTCTTCACCGACGCAGACTCCGTGCACGCTCCCGCCGGTGTCGCCTCTGCGCTCGCGTTCACGCTTTCCGCACGCGCCGATGCGCTTTCGATCGGGACGCATCAAGAACTCGGCACGTTCTGGGAGCGCGCGACGCTGCCGTTTATCCTCGGCATGATCATGTATGCGAGCGGCACGCTCGCGCAAATCAACGATCCGCTTCAACCCGAGCGGGCGCTCGCGAACGGGCAATACATTCTGGTCGCGCGCGAAGCCTACGAAGCGCTCGGCGGCCATACGGCGCTGCGCGGCGAGATCGTGGAAGACGTCGAGTTCGCGCGCCGGCTCAAGGCCGACGGCCGCTTTCGCATGCTGCTCGGCGGTGGCTCGCAGCTCGCGAGCGTGCGTATGTATCACGCGTTGCCCGAGATCTGGGACGGGTTTACGAAAAACGTCTTCATGGGCGCCAAAGGCGATCTGCGGGCGTTGCTCGGCGGCGCGCTCTTGATGTTCGTGCTGAGTGCTCCGCCGCTGCTCGCCGTGCGCGCGGCGCTAAGCCGCAGGCCGTACGAAGCGCTCGAGGCGGCGGCTGCGACCGTGGCGAGCATCGTCACCTCGTGGCGGGGCATCAAAGTCGTGGGCATGGACGCGTCGACCGCGATCTTTCAACCGCTCGGCACGGCGTTTCTCGGAGCGGTCATGCTGAACTCGACGTTTCGCGTGCTCTCGGGGCGCGGCGTGCAGTGGCGCGGCCGCCGATACTCGGGGAGGCCGACCACGGCGGCGGACGTAAACGGAACGCAATGATGACGGACCAGTCGCGCGTGACGATGGAAGAAATAACGGCGCTCGCCAAGCGCCGCGGTTTCATCTTTCAGTCGAGCGAGATCTACGGCGGCATCGGCGGCTTCTTCGATTACGGTCCGCTCGGCTCTATTCTCAAACGCAACGTGAAGAACGCGTGGTGGCGCGAGATGGTGGAGCTGCGCGACGACGTCGTCGGCTTCGATTCATCGATCATCATGCACCCGAATACGTGGATCGCCTCGGGGCACGTCGCGCAGTT
>CAXTIY010000465.1:0-2649 GCA_964244215.1 uncultured bacterium | reverse complement strand
ACGGCGTGTGCTATAATTCGGTTCGCCTTGCCGGAGGTTGGGCTCCGCGCAACGTTACCCTATCAACCCCGCCAGGACCGGAAGGTAGCAACGGTATGTAGGCCCTAACGTGTGCCGCGGTCCACCTGGCCTCCGACGGGCTCTCCCAAAAACTCCCGGCGGGCGTTTTAACGGAGCCCGCCCGACCAGCAACATGGAGCCCGCCTGGGCTTTCTTTCAGGGAGCGTCTTTTCGTGCGTCCCCCCGCACGTGAGGAAAACGATGTCGAACGGTTCTCTCTTCGCTCTGGTCGCGGGCGCCGCGGCCGTTTCGATCGGTTTGTACCACGCGCTCGCCGTCGCTCCGCGTTTTCGCGCCATCGCACGTACGCTTGCAGGCTCGGGCGACGAGACGGAAGCCGCGTCGCTCGAGGTCGTGCGCTCCGCGACGAGCGATTTCGCGAAACGGACGAACGAACGGCTCGAACTGCTCGAAGCGGCCACCGCCGCGGACACGCTGCGGCTCGGATTCGTGCGCTACAACTCGTTCAGCGACGTGGGATCGGATCAATCGTTCACGCTCGCACTTCTCAGCGGCGCGGGGGATGGTTTTCTCGTCAGTAGCATTTTCGCTCGCGAAGAAACGCGCACGTACGGTAAAGCGGTGCGCGCATTCGTGCCGCAACAAGGCGCGTCCAAAGAAGAAGAGGCGGCGATCGCGATGGCGCGTGCCGGCCGCCCGACGCCGACGCGAGCGTGAACGAACGGTCGAAGTTTCGCCTCGAAGTGCGACCGCGTCACCTGCTCATCGCGTTCGTTCTCGTCGCGCTCGCGGTCTCGTCGTTCGCCTTCGATTACGTTCGTAAGCTCCACTATGCGGAGGCCAGCGTCGGAACGCTGCGAGCGATTACGGAGGCGCAGCAGGCGAGGTTACACGAGTTCGACGCGAAGACGAGCAAGTTATCGGGTGAATTGCAGCATCTGCAGCAACAGAACGAAGAGATCAAGCGTCTCTTCGTAGGGCGCGGCAAAACGCAACCGCCCGCCAGACACGAGCACGCGCTCGCCGAGCAACCCGCGCGCGTCGCTCGATTCGGTGACGTTGCGGCACGAATCGCGAACTTGAGCCGTGCGTCGGCGCGCGCCGAGCGCGAGGACGATCGTATTCGCCGCATCGCCTTTCGCGTGCTGAACGTGCGTCAGTTGCAAAATCTCGCTCGAGCGCGAGTCCTTGCTGAAATACCATCGCTCAATCCCGCAGGTGCCGGGGTCGCCATTCGCTCTCCGTACGGCTGGCGCGTCGATCCGTGGCCCGAGTTCCACGCCGGGGTCGATCTCGACGTCGATTATGGAGACCCCGTGCGCGCGTCGGCTGCGGGCACGGTCATCGCCGCGGGCTATGATGGTGGCTACGGTATCAAGATCGACATCGATCACGGCAACGGTTACCACACGTGGTACTGTCATCTTTCGCGTGCAGATGTAGGCCTAGGCGACTACGTCGCCAAGGGCGAGCATATCGCGGAAGTCGGCTCGACCGGCGAATCGACCGGGCCGCACCTACACTATCAGATCATGCTCGCGGGGCATGCCGTCGATCCGCTCCCTTACCTCACGGGCGTGCCTAACCACGTGCTCGCCAGTCTCAAGTAGGGCCGCGCAAAGCATCGCGATGCGCCGTGCCGAATGACTGACTCCGTGACGTCAATCTCGTGTAGCGCGTGGCTCGTGCTCGGATACGTGCTGCGCGCGTTTTGGTTCGCGATGCTGCTGTATGCGCTCGTCTCTTGGGTTCCGAGCTTGCAGGGGCGCTGGAGCGTGATACTCGCACGTATCGTCGAACCGGTCTTGCTGCCCGTGCGGCGCATCATTCCGCCGCTCGGCGGGCTCGATCTCTCGTTTCTCGTCGTTATTCTGCTCATCGGTTACGTGATGCGTTCGCTGCCGCCCGCGTACTGCTATGGGCTTTAGATGGATTCAACGACGTTGAATGCGTTGAATCCGTCCGCGATTCGGCGAGCCGAACAGGATTCAACTGCGTTGAATCCGTCCGCGATTCGGCGAGCCGAATCACGAACAAGTAAGGACGTCGGGCAAAGCCCGGCCGGCGCGTAGCGTGGCCATCGCCAAGCCTCTCGCGAGCGGCGAACGCATTGCGACGAACGTTCGCAATTTTTGCATTATCGCCCATATCGATCATGGCAAAACGACGCTCTCCGACCGTCTGCTCGAAGTAACGCGAACCGTCGCGCAGCGGCAGATGGAAGCGCAATTGCTCGATGCGATGGATCTCGAGCGAGAGCGCGGCATCACGATCAAGATGCATCCCGTGACGCTCGACTATTTCGCGCAAGACGGCGCTCGGTACGAACTAAACTTCATCGACACCCCGGGACACGTCGATTTCTCGTCGGAAGTATCGCGATCGCTACGTGCCTGCGAAGGGGCTCTGCTCGTAATCGATGCGGCACAAGGCATCGAAGCGCAGACGCTCGCGAATTACCACCTCGCGCTCGAACAGAACCTGACGATCATTCCGGTCATCAATAAGATCGATTTGCCGGCAGCCGACCCCGAACGTGTGAAAAAAGAAATCGAGGAGCTGCTCGTCATCGAAGGCAACGACGCGATTCTGTGCAGCGCTAAAGAGGGTATCGGTATCCTCGAAATC
>CAXTIY010000464.1:0-2652 GCA_964244215.1 uncultured bacterium | reverse complement strand
CGCTCTCGACGATACCGGTCGCTTCGATGCCGAGAATACGCGGAAATGTAATGCCGGGCGAGTGCCCCTGACGCGTATACATCTCCGAGCGGTTAAGGCGTGGTCACCCGGTTCGCGGGCTGGTCCGATCGGCTGAAAAGGCCGAGGCGTGCGAGGCGCTCGGTATCGTTCCGGTCCATGGCACGCTAGCCGACCATGACGTGCTCGCCGATGAGGCCCGCAGGGCCGACGCGGTTATCAACGTGGCTAGCAGCGACGATCGGGATGCCGTCGATACCCTGCTAAAGGCGCTAGCCAAGGCCAGAAGCGTTCAGCTTCCGCTCCTGATCGACCAGGCACGGGAAACCGGGCGAGCCCATTATATCGGTCGGGGTCTGAACCGCTGGTCGACCGTCCACATCGCCGATGTCGTGGACCTCTATCTGCTCGCGTTGGGTAAGGCGGCGGCTCGAACGTTCGTGTTCGAAAAAAGTGGAGAAGCCGCATTCCGCCATGGCGCAGGCCATCGCGGGCGCCCTGAAGTTAGGCGGCCCTGTATCTATGACGATCGAGGCCGCGGAGGCCCGCTAGGGCCGGCCGAGAGCGCGCTATTCGCTCGCCTCGAACAGCCGCGTCCGAAGCCTTCGCTCCCGCGCGTGGGGCTGGTTGCCGAGACACGTGAGCGTCAACCAATGGATTGTCGATCATCTTTCAGCCGGCGCGAAAGAATAGTAGAGGACGGCGACTGTGAACCATCGACTTCAAAGAAGCGTTGCCGTATCTCCGTCTCCTAGGCGCACAAGTCGCAATCGGCGCCGCGGCGATTTTCGCACGCTTCGCGTTGACCGGTTCGGGGCCGCTCGCGGTCTCGGCATTACGGCTGAGCATCGCGGCGTTAATCGCAATCGCGCTTGCCTTTCCGTTCCGGCGGCTTTCCCTGCGGCGAGAACTCGCATTTGGCTGCGCCGGGGCGGCGCTCGCGCTGCACTTCGCCGCGTGGATCGCCTCGCTGCTGTACGCCTCCGTTGCGATATCGACGCTTCTCGTAACGACGACACCGCTCTGGACGGAGCTCTACGAAACGATACGCGCGCGACGCCCGCCCGAACGCTCGTTCGTCATCGCACTGGGTCTGGCGCTGGCCGGAGTCGCGCTAATCGTATTCGGAGGAACGGCCGTAGCGACGCACGCGCCCATAGCCGGTCACGCCGCCCTTGGAGAACTTCTCGCGCTCATCGGTAGCATCGCCATCGGCGCCTACCTATTAATCGTTCGCGACGCCGGCGCGCGCCACACCGAGCCGCTGCCGACGCGGCAAATCGTGGCACGGACGTACGGCTGGAGCGCGCTCGTGCTTTTAGCCGCAACGCTCGTCGGGGGCGAACGTCCTCCGGCTGCCGCCGATCTGCCCGCATGGGGCGGAATCCTCGCGATGGCGCTCGTCTCGCAACTCATCGGACATACGGCTCTCAACGCGGCATTGCGCGACTTCTCACCGAGCACGGTCGCCCTCACGACGCTGCTCGAGCCCGCAATCGCGGCCGCCTTCGCCGCACTGCTGTTTCACGAAGCGCTCGCACCGGAGACGATTGCGGGCGCCGTGCTCGTCCTCGCGGGCGTCGCCGCGACGCTGCGAAACGCGACGGTCTACAGCGCTTGACCCGAAGCTAGGAAGCCGAGCCGAATAATAATCGGCGACGCGGTCATCCGCGGACTACGGCTCGAGCGTAGCAGTAGCACGGGACGCGCGAAGATCGACGCGACCGTGTTAGGAGTTGTTCGATGCTCATGAGCGTCTCCGGAACACTTATGATGACGGTCGCGTTCGGCACGGTCCTCGCACCGGGCGCGCCGGAAAGCGCGCCGAAACCGCCCGTCGCCGCAGTTATCCACATCAAAGACTTCGGCTACCGGCCGACCCCCGTCACCATTATGGCGGGCGACCGCGTCGCACTCATCAATGACGACGACGAAGCGCACACCGTTACCGCAGCCGACAAGACGTACGATTCCGGAGGGCTCGACACCGGTGGTCGTTTCGAACGGGTCTTTCCGGTTCCGGGAAGCTATTATCATTGCGAGCTTCATCCGTACATGAAGGCGAGCATCATCGTGTTAGCCGCTAAAACCGGAGCGAGCGCTCGATGAGACGCCAAAATTTCTCGAACACGTTGCCTGGACCGGGAGCGGCATACTCTGGAGCCTCTCCGCGGCAGGTACGCTCGTAGCGGGCGCCGACGCGGCGGAGAAATCGTCGTTTTCATTCATTCAGATAAGCGATAGCCACATCGGTTTTGTGCGCCCGGAGAATCCGGATGTGCGGGGCACGCTCGCTAAAACGATCGCAGGCATCAACGCCTTGCCGCACCAGCCGGCTTTCGTCATGCACACGGGCGACCTAACCCATCGCGCGCGACGGTTCGTGGGCGTACGCGATCGTTGCGACGCCCGAATGCCGCTGCCGGATCGTCGACCACGGCGCGACGGCACGCGATTTCGGCGCACCGCAGCGACGCGGACAAACGGAGACGTTACTCATCCGCGATCTCCGGCGACCACATGCGCTCGCCTTAATCGACGACGGCAACCCCGTTCTCGCTACGGCGACGCTGGCTTGTTGACTCGGCCCCGGCGGAGTGATGCACCGTACGCTTGAAGCATCAGAATACTCAA
>CAXTIY010000463.1:0-2653 GCA_964244215.1 uncultured bacterium | reverse complement strand
GGAGCCGCCGTCTACGATCGCGAACTACTCCTGGCCTGTGGCACCACGCAAACGCGGGCGTCGCTCGTTGTCGAGGCACGCGCCGATTTCAACGCAAATCGCGCGGAGATGTTGCGGCTCGCGCTACCTTTCGATCGGCGATTTTTTCCCGACCGCGTAGCCGATGAAAGCCGCAGCAACGCCGTCGATATCGTGGTGCGCCGCGTACTCGACCGGCTCGCAAACGATCGTCCGACTGCCACGACGATCCTCTCTACGGCGAAGGCCGACGTCGCGGATTCCGAAGCGTTCCTCACCGCGCATCCCGTCGTCGTCCTGCCGCAGCCCGCGACGTTGCGCGTCGTCGCGACGCCCGGGTTCATGGCCGGCTTTTCGGGCGCGAGCCTCGATCCCGCGGGGCCCTTCACGCCGCTTGCAGAATCGTATTACTACATCGACGCTATTCCGGTAACGTGGAATGCCGCGCGCGTGGCTTCGTATCTGCGCGACTTTAACGATTACGAAATGCGGCTACTTTCGATGCACGAAGCCGTGCCCGGCCACTACGTGCAGTTCCGCTATAACGACGCCACGCCGTCGCTCGTGCGCCGCGTATACGCGAACGGCTCGTTCGCCGAAGGTTGGGCCGTCTATACCGAAGGGATGATGCTCGACGCCGGCTACGGCGGAAACGATCCGCGTTTACGACTCTTCCAATTGAAGTGGCGGCTGCGCGAAGAAGCCGATCTGCTGATCGACGCTGCGTATCATGCGGGCGATCTCACCGAAGCGCGATCGAACGATCTGCTCGAACGGCAAGCCTATCAAGAACGGTCCGAAGCGGAAGGAAAATGGCATCGCCTCCAGCTCTCGCACGACCAGCTATCGTCGTACTTCGTCGGGCTCTCCGCGATCCGGCGAGCGGAATCGAGCGAACGCGCGCGACTCTCCGGCGCATTCGACGTCGCTGCCTTTAATGCGGTGCTCTTGGGCTTAGGAAGCGTCGAGCCACGTTTTATCGGCCCGCTCATGGCGTCCGAGCAGACTACCCGTTAGAGGGCTCGAACCGTTACGAGAGCCTGGTCGCGCGAACGCGACCAGGCTCTTTTATTGCGGCGCGTGGAGTCTAGCGCGAAGCGCTCATCTTCGGTTTCGATGAGGTCAACTTGAAGATCGCAAGCGTATCGCCGTAGGGATACGTCATTTGGAAATTACCGCCCGCGGCGACGGCGATGTATTGCTCGCCGTTGACTTCATAGGTGATCGGCGGCGCATTGACGCCCGCGCCGAGGTTAAAGCGCCAGAGCTTATCGCCCGTCTTCGCGTTGAAGGCATCGAACCAGCCGTTGCCTTCGCCCATGAAGACGAGGTTGCCGGCCGTGGCGAGCGCCCCGCCCATGAGCGGTTGCGGGGCCATATACTGCCAGGCGACCTTGCCCGTATCGACGTTAATCGCGACGAACGGACCGTCTTGCACGCCGTTCTTTTCGATATTCGCGAACGCACTGCCTAAGCGAATCTGACCCTCGACGTGGCTCGGTTCCTGCGTCGTGAATTTCATCAATTGATCCATCGCGAGCACGTATACCATATGCGTGTTCGGCGAATAGGCGGGGGGCGACCATTCCGAGCCGCCGTTCGCGCCCGGAAGCATGTCTACGCCCTCTTTGGTCGGTTGCGAGAACATGTTCTTCGACAACATCACGTACGGATCGGATTTACGAATGAGCTTCCCCGTCGCGCGATCGACGATGAAGAACCAGCCGACTTTGCCCGCTTCGCCCGCGGCCGCGACGGGCTTCCCCGCATCGTCGACCGTATCGAATAAGACGACGGGGCTGACCGCGTCATAATCCCAAACGTCGTGCTTGACTTCCTGGTAATTCCACTTCATGGTGCCGCTGTTCACGTCGAGTGCCACGATGGAATCCGTGTAGAGATTATCGCCTTCACGGGCCGCGCCGTAGAGATCGGGATTCGGATTACCGGTTGCGAAAACCACGAGCCCGAGTTTGGGATCGATCGCGGGCGTCGTCCAGACCATTCCGCCGCCACGCTTCCACGAATCGCCCGCGAACGATTTCGGATCGGTCGCGTTCCAGCGCCACGCCTGTTGGCCCGACTGTGCGTCGTACGACGCCACGAAACCGGCGATCGGCCATTCGCCGCCCGCGCTACCGACGATAACGTGGCCGTTGTAGACGACGGGCGCCATCGTTTCGGAATAGCCGACCGCGGCGTCGGCAACGGTGCTCGACCACATCTGTTTCCCGGTGGACGCGTCGAGTGCGAGCAGCTTATCGTCGAGCGTCGTGACGTACACTTTTCCGTACGCAACGGCGACGCCGCGATTGACCGGTCCGCAGCAGATCTTGAACGTACCGAGATTATAGGTCGAGTCCCAAATGTTCTCACCGGTCACGGCGTTGATCGCCATGACCTTCATCTTGCTATCCACGACGGGCGTCGTTAGATACATGACGCCCTTGACCACGACGGGCGTCGTCTCGAAGCTCGCCGTGAAGCCCGTCTGCACGAGGGCGGCCGGCGCCAAGCCTTTGACGTTCGAGGCGTCGATTTGCGTGAGCGGGGAAAAGCGCTGATTGTCATAGGTGCGGCCGTTGATTAGCCAGTCGTTCGAATTCGTCGCGGCGCCGTTCATCATCTCATAGGA
>CAXTIY010000462.1:0-2655 GCA_964244215.1 uncultured bacterium | reverse complement strand
ATGGCCATTGCGAATAAGCTCGTGCAGCGCTTGGCGCTCGGGGGTATAGCGAAACTCGTGCGCGATGGCGCAAACGGTGCCCGCGCGCTCGGCCGCCGCGACCAATTCCGCGGCCTCGGCTACGTCCAAGGCGAACGGCTTCTCGCACAGTACGTGCAGACCGCGGCCGAGCGCGGCGAGTACCGAGGCGCGATGATCGAACGGCGGCGAGGCGACGGCGACGACGTCGAGTTCTACGCCCGCGAGCATCTCCTCGATCGACGCGAAGGCGTGCGGGATCTTGCGCGACTTCGCGACCTCCGCCGCGCGCGTCGGCGATGCGAGCGCGACGACGTCGAAACGGCCCTGTGCGGCGAAGGCCGGCGCGTGCACCGAGCCGCCGAACGACGACCCGACGATACCCACACGATACTTCGGCGCGCTCATGCGAGCACGGGTTGGAGCGCGGCCGACCGCAGCAATTCGAAAGCGCGCTCGAGTTGCGTTTCGCTAATCACCGGCGGCGGCGCGAAGGTGATCGATTCGCCCCGCACGCCGGATTGTAAGAGAATGAGCCCGAGCGAAAGCGCGCGCAACACGCAAGCGTTCGCGCGTTCGCCCGAATCGAATTCGATGGCCCACAGCATTCCACGGCCGCGCGTATCGACGATGTGCTCGCAAGAAGCCCGAAGCGTCGCTAAACGCTCCGAGATGAGCGGTTCCCGTGCCCGCGCGACGCGCGGTATAGCGAGCCGTTCGATTTCGCCGAGATTAGCGAGAGCGGCCGCGCAACCCATCGGATTGCCGAGATAGGTCGAGGTGTGCAATGCCTCACCGTGCGAGGGCTCCCACGCATCGGCAACCGCGCCGCGCGCGATCGTCGCGGAGATGGGGAAACCGCCCGCGAGCGCTTTTCCGACGCAAATCAAATCGGGCGCGACTCCTTCGCGCTCGCACGCAAAAAGCGTTCCCGTACGCCCGAAGCCGGTGTAGATTTCATCGAAAATCAGCAGTACGTCGCGTGCATCGCACAACTCGCGCAAGCCGCGTAAGAATCCGTCCGGCGGAACGATTACGCCCGCGCGCCCCGCGATCGGCTCGACGATCACGGCGCCGATACCCGGGTCGCAGGTGAGGGCATCCGCGACCCCGTGCAACGCGCGTTCGAGTGCGTACGCATGGCGCGGATCGGGATACGCGACGAAGCGCGTCGTATCGCGTAATTGCGAACGCCACGGCGCGCGGAACTTCTCGATGCCGCAGGCTTCGAGCGTGCCGTAACTGAGGCCGTGGTAGGCGCCGGTGAACGCGAGCACGCTCGGTTTGCCCGTCGCGAGCAGTGCCGTTTTTAGCGCGAACTCGACGGCTTCGGCGCCGCTGGAACAGAGGAACGATTTCGGCTGCGGTAGCGGTGCGAGCGCGGCCAACTTCGCGAGCAAACGCGTCTTGGTTTCGCTCGGATGCACGTCGCCCATACCGTGCGGTAAGCGCTGCGCTTGCAGCGCGATCGCCCGCGCGACGACCGGGTTCGCGTGTCCGGTTACGGCTACGCCGAATGCCGCGGTGCCGTCGATGTAGCGATTGCCGTCGACGTCGTACACGAGCGCACCCGAGGCGCGATCCCAAAACACCGGAAAGTCGTCGGCTAAATACGTGACGCCGCGCGCTTCGGTACGTGCGAGTTCCGCCGCGAGTGCGAGCGAGCGCGGGCCGGGAATTGCGCTTACGAGCCGCTCGACATCCTCCGTCATGAGCGGTAAATAGCCCGCACGAACGGCAGAATCCGCCCTTCGCCGCCGTGCTCGCCGCCGAGCGGCGGGTCTTGTAGCTTGCCGAAATGCGTGAGCCGGTTCGCACCGCACGCCAGGCCGAGCGCGGCGATATCGTTTCGAGCGTCTTCGGCGCGCGCGAAGCCTTCGATCGGCAGGGCGTGGCGTCGCACGAAAGCGAGCGCCTGCGCCGGTTCGTCGACCGGATAGACGGCGAGCACGCGCGGCAGGAGCGGCGGCCCCTCTCCGAGCGGCGGATCGTACACGACGAGGTGACCGCCCAAACTCGCTTCGTAGGCGGCGCCCGCGCCCTGTGCCGCGCGAAAGAGCGCCGCGCGGCGGTAGGCGAGCGCGGGTGGCCCCGCTTCCGCGCGGACCGCCGGAAATTCCACGGCGACCGCGTCGCTCGCGCGTGCGAGCCGGAGCGCGAACGCGGCCGGATCGAGCACGCCGCCGCGTTCTACGAATAACGTGTGAAGCGAAAGACAGCCGTCGCCATCGTAGAGTAACGAATCGAGCGCGGCCGCCCGGGCGATGTCGTCCGCCGCCGCTTCCGACGCGAGCGCTTCGCGCGCCACGTAACCGACGCTCGTGCGCGGGCCGAAGGGCACGAAGCGCGCGTGCGGCGCGAGTAGGGCGCGAATCGCGCGCAGCGCCGTATCGCCGCCGAACGCGACGACGACGTCGGCCGAGGCGAGCCGCTCGCGCGAAGCGGCTTCGTCTTCACCCGCCCACGTTTCGACCGACGCGCGCGACGCAAGCGCGGGCTCTTCCTCGATAACCGTTTCGACGAACGACGCGACGAGTGCATCGGTGCGGTCCTTCACCGTCACGCGGGTTCCGGCGCAAAGAGCGAAGACGAGCGGCGGAATCGCGACGCCGATCGTCGTTTGGCTCGCGACGATCG
>CAXTIY010000461.1:0-2661 GCA_964244215.1 uncultured bacterium | reverse complement strand
GCCGTACGCTCCGCTCGCGAATGCGCTCGTCGTACCGGTCGTCGGCGTCGCAATGCTCGTCGGTTTTGTCGAACTCGCGGTGTCGTCCGTACCGTTGCTCGGCTTCGTGACGGGGAACCTCGAACGCAGCCTCATCGGCTGGATCGTCGGCGTAGTGCGTTATTTCGGCAACTTGCCCCACGCGCACATCGTTGCGACGCCGCCGCCTCTCTGGGCGCTCGTCGTTTATGATGTCGCGTTAATCGGTGCGGGCTTCGCGTTGCATCACAAGCGCATCGCGCTTGCGGTAGTTTGCGTTGCGGGCGCATCGGCGCTTTGTTTGTGGCCGCCGCGCGCAGTATCCCACGATCTCGTCGTGACGGCCATCGATGTCGGGCAAGCCGACGCGCTACTTATCCGCACGCCGCGAGGCCACGCGTTTCTCGTCGACGCCGGCGGCCGGCTCGAACGTGGTCCGCAACTCACCGGCACCTCGAGCGCAGAAGACGTCGGCGCGCGCATCGTCGTTCCGTTTCTCGTGCGTAGCGGCATCCATCATCTCGACGCGGTGCTCTTATCGCACCCGCATGGCGATCATTAAGTTTTTGAAGCACACAACAACGCAGGAAAATCTGCCTAGTACCGTTTACATTTGCCGCATACGCTTCATTCTAAGGTTGGGTTGGTTCCGTGGAGACTTTCTGCTTTACAGCGAAGGAGTCCATAAAGCCCATCAGGCCTACTTGCCTTAATTTCAACATAAGCTCCTCGAACTGGCGCGATCCGGACGCAGCGTAGCGGACTTATCGCGGCAGTTCGAAGTGTCGCGCCAGACGATCATCAATTGGATGAAGGTCGACGATGCCGACTCGGGCCGGCGCACCGACATTCTCAAGTCCGATGAACGCAACGAGCTTATGCGATTGCGGCGTAAGAATAAGCGGCTCTCGCTCGAGCAAGAGATTCTCTCAAGAGCCGCGGTCCGATATGTTGAGCCCGGAGTACGGGGAAAGCAACTCCAGGGGCCAGAACGTCCGCCGCGGCTTTGGGCTAATAAGCTTGAGGACAGATTGGTGAGTGGCCCGCATCTAGCCATCTCAAGAGATCGGACCGCATCGTAGGCCGTGTGAGCCAACGCGCGAAGCCTGTATGTATTAAGCTGGTCGAAGAGGATGGCGCCTATATCGAGGTGTTTGTGAGAAAATCGGCATCGACGTCGGCAAGAGAGATCTCTACGTCGCCCTAGTCGCCGAGGATCGAATAATCAGTAAGGAAGTTGTCAACTCGGCGATCGGGATCGAGGCATTGCTGAAGTGGCTCAAAAGCAAAAAGTTCGGATTTGCACACCTTTGCCTCGAAGCTTTTGGTGGTTGGAGCGAGGGCGTCGCAACTGTTCTTCATGAAGCCGTCCGTAAGGTGAGCATCGTCAATCCGAGCCGTATAAAAGCATTCGCGCAGAGCACATGTTGTGGACGAAAACGGATCGGATTGACGCTACTCTGACTGCCCGCATTCCGGCGATTTTTACAACTTTATCTGCATGATAGAGTTAAGCTTTCGTTCTGGCTCATGACAAGTCGAAGCTCAGATTGGCTTATGAACGCTGGCGAGCGCTGATCAAAATTACGATGGAGCACGGCTGTCGTGCAAGATCGGCTCCTAACGAACCGACGATTTCGGATCTTCACTCAACTTGCAATCATCGCCACTACGACATTCCGCAGCATTGTTGCGGATCAGTTCTTAGCGGCCGGGCGGCGCTTATACGGTTATGCGAAGCGCACGGCGCCGTTACAGTTCTGAGCTATTATAGTTTTACATGCGGGAACATCCTGGCACTGCCCGTAATTGGTAATGCAATCGTCCTGGCGCACCTTCCGACTGCACCGACCTCGTTCTTGTCCGTCTCGCAGGCTGAAAGGGCCGGCTCGCATGTCAGTTTACGCCAACGTGGCCTAATACACGCTTCGCCAACTCGTGCGCCTCGGAAAATGCAGGGCATATGCTGTAGCCGTTGCTCAGCGGGACGTAGTTGTTATAATACCGAGACCCTTCGCAGATAGGACCAATCGCCCAAAGCGAACGTCTCGCCGAGCCGATGCTAATCACTGCGTTGTCCTTATCGATTGCGATGCCGGGCACGCCGCCGTCTAGTGCATTGGCCTTGACGTACCCGCTGGAATGCAGTCGCCGTAGCAACTCCGAAGTTCCAGCTCCAGCTTCGGGAGCCCGCGCGTAGCAAAGCCAATCTACAGCGATGGCATCGTTGTCGCTCATCGTCGATTGAATAATATAGCCTTTGCAGCGCGCATTCTTGCTCGCTTGTGCGCTCCCCCATGTATCCACGGTGCCGTCGGCGATCAATACGAGGAGTTCTTCGTTTCGTTCGAGTTGCGGACCGACGACGTTTCGGTTCATAACTGGCACGAATCGCTTATAAAAGTCCCGGCGAGATTCATCTGTGATTCCACCGAACGAGACGGCGTCGGATATCGAGCCCCTAGCGTTAAAGAGGACTTCGAGCGCTGCCTTCTCCGGGCTCGATGCAACGCCCAGCCTTGCCTCATCGAGGTCGCTCGCGATGAACTTCATCAACCATAGCCGATAGGCTTTCCGTCCTTGTCCGACATCTGCGAGCGGCCAGAGTAATTGATGCGGGTCGAGTTCACCGAATCGTCGCTG
>CAXTIY010000460.1:0-2680 GCA_964244215.1 uncultured bacterium | reverse complement strand
TCCGCGCGCACCAGCGCTTGCGGCCTCCACATCGTATGTACCGAATGCGACGGAAGAGAATACGAACCGGCCGTTTGCATCGGTTGTCGTCTTTAACACGACGTTGTTTCCTGAGGCCGTGACGGGGACGGTAGGTACGGGCGCGCCGTCTTTCGTTACGGTGCCGCTAATCGAGGCGCTCGCGTTTACGGCGTACGCGGCGGTTCTGGACGCGAAGGTCAAGGTAAGAGTAATGAGCGCAACGCAAACGCGGCGCAGAACGGAATAGAACATCGAATCCTCTCGAGAGATGCAGCAGAGCGGCGCTCGAGTGAGTGCGTAGCGATCGGTGCGGCGGCAGCGCGCCACTCGAGTTAGCCCGCTATCGGCGCAGGACGATACCGAAAGAAGAACGGCGTCGCGTACGGGTCTCTAACGATGTTGATTTCGCATTGTCATTAATGGTACGGAACGGCTTTAGAACAAACCATCCCTGCACGTTCGACGAACTCGATGGGAGGTTGCATCATCAACGCTTCTCGTAAATCCGCTGCAGCGCGTCTTCGACCTCAACGACTGCGTTCGCGTCGATAGGCTTGCGTTGCCCAAAGACTTTAAGTGCTTTTGCATGACTCTCGTTCGCCGGCGTTCGCGCCACCTGAGCGCGGGCGAGCTTGCAAAGGAGTTACCTCGTCCTTGAGACAGTAGTCGTACCCGGTGCATAGCAAAAATGCTAAGTTCGTCTCGTGCCGCATCTCCCGTCGCGTAGGACCCCACCTCGAAAACGCGCGAAAGTGAACCCGACGTTTGCGCTCGCCGCGCGCTTCGCCTAACAACTTACGACGTTGCGTGCGGAGCGCGGGGAGACCCAAAAACAGCTCGCGGCTCGGCTAGGGATGACGGAGTCGATGATTTCGCGCTTCGAGAGCGGCGAGCATCTGCCTAACTTGACGACGCTATGCCGCCTTGCCGACGCGTTCGACCGTAAGCTCGAAATCGCGTTCCATGACACGAACATAACCACGCCGACGGCATGCGTCATAAGCACGTGCATGGCCACAACGATTCCGGCCATAAGCACCACCACGACGGAGACGTTCGATGATCGAGCAATCCGAGTGGCTGCTAATCGGTGCCGTCGCGGCGGTGGGTGTGCTGCATACGATCGTGCCGGATCACTGGGTACCGATCACGCTAATCGCGCGGCAGCAGGGCTGGCGCAAGCGGGAAGTCGCTCGAGCGGCACTCGTCGCCGGAACCGGTCACACGGTTTCGACCCTGCTAATCGGTGTTGTCGTTTGGATCGCGGGCGTCGCATTCGCAACGAAATTCGGCAACCTCGTCTCGGTCGTCTCCAGCATCGCTTTGATTGCCTTCGGCGCTTGGATTGCGTTTTCGTCACTGCGTGAAATGCGGGCGGACGATGGACACGGGCATAGCCACGGCCACGACCACGAAGCGGATCGCGACGGAGACGACGATGATCGCGACGGCATACGTCCTCAACCGCATCATGCGCACGATGAACGCGTGCATGAATCAGCCGACGCGCTTTACGTTCCGAGCCGGGCTGGAGCTGCGGTGTTAACGAGACATACGCATGCACACCGGCACGCTCGTTCGACCGTTCACGTTCATCTTCACGATCATGGTCCCGATACGTGGCATCCGGAAGTGGTCGATCCCAGTGACGACGTGCCCGCGCACGAGCACCGGCACAAACGATCGTTGCGGACGACGCTGCTACTCATTCTTGGATCCTCGCCGATGGTCGAGGGAATCCCGGCGTTTTTTGCCGCGGGGAAATACGGGCCGGGACTTATCGCAGTGATGGCCGTCGTGTTCGCAATCGCGACGATCGGGACGTACGTCGTACTTTGCGTTTCATCGGTAGCCGGGCTGCAGCAAGTGCGCTTCGGTCCGCTCGAACGTTATGGCGAAGTGCTCAGCGGCGCGTTCATCGCCATTCTCGGATGCGTGTTTCTTATTTTTCCGATTTTATAAAAACGTTGGCGGCCGAGTTCGGGAGCTTATCGCGATGCGCTCGGCCGGAAGCGCGCAAAGACTTCGAAGCTCCACGGCGTCTCGGGCCCATAGAACGGCGTCAGTGTACCGGGCCGCGTGTTGAAAGTCACTTGACCGCCGAGGCCCGGTGTGGTGCCGCTACGCGCCAGCCGGAAATCGTGCACGTAACCAATCGTGTAGGCGCCGATCGGAAGAAGCGTCCGGATGAGTTCCGGAGCGACGGCAAGCTGCCTCGAGTCGGCGTCGAGCACGAGCTCGCTCCCATTTTTCTGCACGAATTCGGCTCGGGTGTAGATGCTATCCGAGCTGCGATGGTAGTCGGCTTCGAGTAGATAGGCGTTCGAGCGCGTGTTGTCGCTTTCGTAGTTTTGGCCCCAGAT
Source organism: uncultured bacterium (assembly GCA_964244215.1). Lineage (GTDB taxonomy): Bacteria > Vulcanimicrobiota > Vulcanimicrobiia > Vulcanimicrobiales > Vulcanimicrobiaceae > CAXTIY01. The sequence goes on along the minus strand of CAXTIY010000460.1, from coordinate 296 downwards.
GGCCGATGTCGTGAAAAACTGGCCAAGTCCGAGCGGCTTGTTGTAAACGATCGATGCCGTCGTACGGTGCTGATCGAGCAGCGGCGTCAGCGCTTCCGGACTCTTGATATAACCGAACGAGACTTGCGTCGCCAGGTTCGCCGTCGGATTCCACGATACGCGGCCACTAACCGAATCGAGGCTAATCGGATCGAAGTTCGTACGCAACTCGTTCGGCTCGCATCCCGTAAACGTACTCGCTTCAAATTTTACCTTACCGAGCGAGACGCCGGCGGTCACGACGCCGAAAGTGATGT
>CAXTIY010000459.1:0-2685 GCA_964244215.1 uncultured bacterium | reverse complement strand
GTCTGCTCGAAGCGCTCGCGCCCCTCTTGCTGCACGCTCGGGCCGAGCCGAGCGCGGACGATCCGCGCGCCGCGCTCGCGCGGCCGGTGCTCTTCGTAATCGGCAGCCTGAGCGAGAAGACGCGTCTGCAGATCGCGCGCTTCTCCGGCAGCGGCGGCTTCACCGAAATGATCGATCCGCGCAAGGTGCTCATCGATGAAGGCGGTTCGCGCTCGCATGCGAGCACGCTGCGCATCGAGGGTGCGCTTTCGACCGGCAGCGACGTGCTCGTCGCTCTTTCCTCGGATCGGACCGACGTCGAAGCGGCGCTGTCGATGGGCCGCTTACACGGTTTCGACGTGCCGACGACCAGTCGTGAGTTGCGCGAACGCTTCGTGGAACTCGTCGCGCCCGCAGTTCCCAAATGCGGTACCATCGTCTTGAGCGGCGCCGATATCGCCCGCTCTTTTCTGATGAACGCGCACTTGCGCGGTATACACATGCTCGGCGAAGCGATTGCGGGCATTCCGATCGGTCGCGCGATCGGTCGCGACCTGTCACTGATTCTGAAGGCGGGCGGTTCGGGCGATCCGGATACCTACCGCGCGATCGTGCAAGCGGCGCACGTCGCTACCGCCCGGCCTTAGAGCGCGACCAGGTCGACGCGTATATCGCGATGCGTCATCCGCGCGTAGGCGGAGGCGACGCCGCCGGCGATCGCGTTCGTGTGGTCCGTAACGAACGGAAGGTCGACGTACGCGAACGTGGTGATACCGCTTGCCGCTTCGAGCATGAACGCCAAGAGCAGCCGCCGTGCGAAGTCGCGACGCCGCGCGATCGCGATGATTACGAGCGCCGCGAGCGATACGCACAGCCGCGACCATCCGAGCGAACTGGAGGGCGTTTCAAAAACCCGCGCGCACGCCATCGCGAGCGGCACGCCGAAAATCGCGACCAGTAGCACGGCGCGCGAAACTAAACCGGTAAACCGATTCGGTACGTCCGGCAAGATAACGCTGCCGGGGCGCGCGTAGATCGACACGCGTTCATGGTGCGGGTTTGCGAGTCGCCTAACTAGGGGCGGATGGGCCCGCCGGGACATCGTTTCGCACCCGTTTGACGCCTCATCCCCCGCTTCGAACGGCTACTTTTCGATGAGTAATCCATGAATTTAAGGGCTGAGCGGCAGTAACGGAGAAACGAACGGGGCGCTGGCGGCGTTTTACGTCGTGCATCGCAAACCGTAGGAGAAGTTAAGCTAGTTATGATGGTATCTCGGCAACCGCGCAACAGTCGCCGGCAACTCGCGCCGGTCGCAGCGCTCGTCTTCGCCGCCGCGTTCGCGTTCTTGACGTCTCTGCCGGCGGCGGCCGCGATTCGTCTCGCGTCGGGCGAAACGTTGCACGCTCAACTCACGAGCGCCGACATAAATACGAAGAACGCTCACGTCGGAGATCAATTTACGATGCTCGTGGTCGCGCCGTATCCCGGCGGGCGCGCGAGTTTCGCCGGTGCTAAGATCTACGGACATATTCGCGAAGTTCGCAGCGGCGGCCAAGGCCGCACCGCGCAGTTGAAATTAGGGTTCGACAGCTTAACGCTCGCGAACGGACAGATGGCGCCGATTACGGGCACCGTCGCGAAGCTCGAGTCGACGAACGAAAATACGATGGCGCGTAAGGGCCTCGGAGCCGGCGTCGGCGCCGCGGTCGGCAGTCAAACGATCGGCCGTCTTCTCGGGGGAACGCTCGGGGGCGTCGTCGGTATCGTCGGCGGCGCGGCGGGCGGCTATCTCTACGGCAATAACGACAAGCCGAATTTTAACGTCGCGACCGGCGCTCAAGTGACGATTACGACCACCTCGAACGCCGAAATAATGCATCGCCAAGCGCGTTAAAGGCGTCACAGTGCGGGTCCGTACGCCCGCACGGCGCAGGCCTGCGGCGTCGTCGAATCGCAATTAGCTACTTCGATGGTTAAGCGACGTCCCGGGCCGCGGGCATGATGGTTCCACGGCGCGGCGCCTGCGCGATTTTAGCTGCCGGGGCGTCGGAGCGGATGGGACGCCCGAAAGCGGCGCTCGTGCTCGGCGGCAAGACGTTACTCGAGAGAGCGCTCGATGCCGCGGCTGCCTTTCCGACGGTCGTCGTCATCGCGGCGGGCATGCCGCCCGAAGTTACGCGCATCCTCGCCGCCGCGCGCAAGAATGGCGACGTAACGGTCGTAGTAAACGAGCGGGCCGAGCGCGGGATGAGCCGTTCTCTCGGTCTCGCCGATGCCGCCGTTCTCGATCGCACCGTTCCGCTCGGCGTGCTGCTCCTCGATACGCCGCTCGTCGACGCGTCGCTCGTCGCACGTATCTTTACCGGCCGTGGCAGCAACGACATCGCCTATCCCATCCGCAACGGCGTCGCCGGCCATCCCGTCGTTTTCGGCGCGCGCGCCCGCTCGGCGATCGCAGAACTCCCGGTCGGCGATACGGTCCGCGAATTACGAGACGACCCACGCTGGACACGTGCCATGGTCGACGTCGAGGACGATGCGCCGTTTCTGGATATCGATACGGAAAGCGACTTTACCGCGCTTACGGCGCGCTTCGCGGCACAACTGACGAGCGGCGGCGAACGGCTCGCCTAAGGCCGAGCTACGCCGCGCGCGCTTCCTTTGCGAAGGCGCCGGCGAGGAGTTCGTACGAGCGTTCCCGGC
>CAXTIY010000458.1:0-2688 GCA_964244215.1 uncultured bacterium | reverse complement strand
GAGCACGTCATCGAAGCTGCCGGAGCCGCCGCAGCCGCTCTCCTGCAAGGGTGTCCTGACCTGACGATCATCGCGACGAGCCGCGAGCGTTTGCGAATAGCGGGCGAATTCGTGTATCGCCTTTCGACGCTCCCCGTTCCGACGCCGGAGAATAAGTTAACCGCAGCCGATGGCCTTCGTTACGCCGCGATAGAGCTGTTTGCGGAGCGTGCGAAGGCTGCCGATCCACACTTCGTTCTTACGGAGAAGAGTGCGATAGCGGTGGCTGATATCTGCCGCCGTCTCGACGGTATTCCGCTCGCAATCGAACTTGCTGCAGCTCGAACCTCTGCACTCGGTTTAGCGAGCTTGCGGACGCGGCTAAACGAGCATCTTCGCATCCTATCTCCAGGTAGCCGCGACGCTCCCGCACGTCAGCACACTCTCATGGCGACGATAGCCTGGAGTTTCAAGCTGCTTGCCGAGCACGAAAGAGTCTTGCTTCGCCGTCTATCGGTGTTCGCGGGCGGCTGGACTCTGGAAGCGGCCGAAGCGGTGTGCGCGGACGATGCCTTAACGAAGCTATCGGTTGTCGACATCCTTTCGTCGCTCGTCGATAAATGTCTCGTTGTGTTGACGGTAGAGAACGAGCAAGCGCGCTACCACATGCTCGTGTGCACCCGGGAGTACGGCTATGAGGAACTTCGCGCGTCTGGAGAGATCGCGCAAGTAGCGGACCGGCACCTCGCGTATTACCACGGCCTCTTCCGCGACGCAGGCAAACGCTATCGGCGGACCTTGCGGCAAGTCGATGTTCTCTTGCTTGAAATTGAATTAGCGAACGCGCGAGTCGCCCTGGATACGGCACATCAACGTGGCCGAGTCGACCTTCAAGCGGAGTTACTCGTTGCAACGCCTTTATGGCGCTTGTGTGGCCTAGCTGCAGAAGAGACTCAAAGAATAGAAGCGCTCCTTACTTTCGTCCATGAGGACGACGCTCTCGTGGCTAAATCGTGGAATCGGCTTGCCAAGCACGCAGGAGCGCTAGGGGACGACGCCCTTGCGTTCGAGCATGCATCTAAAGCCGCAGCGGCAGCGCGACGTTGCAATGATCCTGATACGCTCGCCCTCGTCCTCGGTGGATACGCGTTCAGCGCCCTTCGCTTGCGTCGCATAGCCGAGGCGGAAACGGCACTTGATGAAGCCGAAGGTCAATTACTTAAGCTGGAGTCGGAACCCGGAGTTATCCGGTCGATTACCACTCAAGTCGCATGTTGGGAATCGCTAGGCTTTCTCGCCATGGTAAAGGGCGACTTGGCCGGTGCCGCCGTCGCGTTCGAACGGTTGCTATTCTTTAGTCGATCGATCGGTAATATTACGGGCGAGCTTATCTTTACTTTCAACCTTGCCGATATCGAGCATGCTCGTGGCAACACGTTGCTAGCGATAGATATCGTCCGCGCGGTCATACCAAAAGCCGAGAGTTTCCCGCGTCGAGAGCTCCTCGGTGGAGCGCTCCGTTGTCTTTCAACGTTTCTAGCGGCGATCGATGATTTCGCGGGCGCGGAAGAGGCGGCACGAGCCGCAATCGAGCGATTCGTAGCGTGCGGGCAGCATCCAACGATGGTTGCCGTGGCAATCGAGCATCTCGCTCTCGCATTGATTTTTACCGGAGAGCGTGAGCTTGGGGCACGGCTTGCAGGTTATTGCGACGATCGACTTCGCCTGCACGGCTATCGTCGCGAAGGTAACGAGCAAAAGACGCACGATAGACTCTTTGCGACGCTAGAGGAACGTTTCGAACCCGTCGCGCTTGCGAAGCTTCTCGCTCAAGGGGCGGCTCTGGCACCCGAAGAGGCGGCAGAGCTTGCGGTGACTGGTTACCTCGAGCGAAGAGACGTCGGTTGAAGCTGTTGACCCGTTTCGTTGACGCGGTGCGGCGAATCGATTGATCGCCATCGTCCTTATCGTCTGTCGGGTGGTGAGTCGCGTTAAACGGCGACGAGTACGAGGAGCCGGGCGACGCGCGAGAATCGGAAGCGTTACGTGTGAAGAGTGGCTGTAAACGTTCTAGTCGCTCGGCTTAGCGCAAACGCTGCGCTGCTAGCAGCTTGCCCCAGGGTAGTCGACCGCCTCCCAATAAAAGCGACTGTTCCCGTGCTTTTGGAGAAGTGATGCTTCCTCTCGTGCTTGCCGTCTGCTGTATGGTCAGCGGCAACGTTCATGCCGTTTCGGGCGCGCCGCTCGCGAACGTCGGCATCGTGTTGCGAGGGTCCGCGGCACAGCCGGTTAGGACCGACGCGAAGGGCGATTTTTCGGTCTTAGCGAGCCCCGGCTCGTACGAACTGGCGGCATCGGTGCGCGGCTTTGCGCCGATAACGGTTGCGGTGAAGGCCGATCACGACGTAAAGATCGAGGTGGCTCTCGAGCCGCTCGATTCCCCGAAGTTACGGCAGATCGGCGAGGTTAAGGTGGACGGCCGTCTCACCCGGGTCCAGGGCACGGTCCCCTCGGTTTCGCTCTCGCGAGGCGACTTCGATCTGCTCGGCGACGATCGTATCATCGACGGCTTGCAGACGCTGCCCGGAACGACGTTTGCGCGGCCCGACGGCGGTGCGGCGAGCGCCGTGGCCGTCGTTGCGCTGCGTGGTCCCGACCCCTCCGAGTCGCTGCTGACGCTCGACGGCCAATTGCGCAACGACGGTAATA
>CAXTIY010000457.1:0-2705 GCA_964244215.1 uncultured bacterium | reverse complement strand
CAAGACGTAGCGGTCGAGGTCGACGCCCCGCGAGTGCTGGAACTATTCGCAGCGCCCTTCTTGTAGAGGCTACCATCGACGCCAATGTTACGTTGACGGTCGACACGCAAGATGCGGCAACCGCAATAATATGCAAGACGCCGGCCTCTCCGATTAATGGCCGCTGCATACCGGTCTTACAAGCAGATTAGAGACCGCAGTGCTTCGAGAGAGATAGTTACGAAAACGATCGGCTCGGGTCTTCTTAATGTCACTTGTTGCCACACGCTCGATGTGTGTCGAGGCTGCTCGGCGCTGCCGTCCTATCAGAACTCGAACGCGCTATTTAGACACTGCTGATCAGGCAGCATCATGCGCGTGCCGCCAGCCCTCGATCTCGCCACGGAATACCACATATTATTGCATGATCGATAACACGGCAGCGTAGCCCGTCGCGTGCATCGCTCGCACGCGCATCTTTTTCGCAGACGGGTGCAAGCCTGCCGCCTTCATACGTGCGTTCGTTATCGTTAATATCCGTCCGGCCGTACCGCGCACGGCGACATGATGGCGTCGGCCATGCCGTGGATGAGGCGTTTGTCGGCCGGAGCGATCGTCGCGAGAATGCCGCCGAGACGCACGTCGTCGCCGACGACGAAATAGTACGGACAGAGACGCACGCGCCCGTCGAGCTGCGCGATGTCGTCGCTGCGGCGATCGAAATACGGAATGCGCACGCGCCGGCCTTTGTGAAAGCGTTGCAGCACGTACGGTGTGGTCGGGTACGAGGCGAGCGCATCGTCGAGCGTTTTTTGCCACTCGTCCTTCGTAAGATCGTTTGCGACCTTAACGCCGCGCGAGCCCCAAGCGAGTTCGCTATAACCCGATGGCTTCGTTACGAAATTGCGCTCGCTCTTACCGAGCGGAACGAGTTGCGACCACTCACGGACGGGTTCGCCCGCGGCGACGAGCCCGGAGATGGAAGCCTGCGGCGGAAGCGGCCGCGGATCGAGAATCCACGTTTCGGGGAAGATCGCGCGCAAGCGATCGTACGCATCGCCGAGTTCCGTCTTCCAGAGCTTGGCGAGCAGCGGATGATGTAAGAGCGCGAACGCTAGTTTCTCTTCGAGATGGGCCTTGGGCGGCGGCGTCATCTTCACGCGATTGTGCCGCGCGGCGTAGAGCATGAGATCTTGCTTCGAAACGTTCAGCAGATCGAACATTTCGAAGTTGCGATACAGCACGTCGATCTTACGCTCTTCGCCGTCTTCCAACCGCACGAAGAGCGCCTCTTCCGTGAAGACGATTTGTTCGGGGCGGCACACGTGCGTCTCGCCCAGACCCCGCGCGTTCATGGCGTTCGCGAGCCACGTCAGCTCGGCGCGATAGTCGTCGGCTTCCTGCGAAACGACGAGCCCCGTTACGGGCGATTCTTTAGCGGCCGTTGCGGCGAGCATCGCCGCAAGCCCCGTCAGCATGCCGTCCGCGTCGCCCGTCGTATCGTAGCCGAGCTGGCAATACGCGCTCGCCATCGCACCGACGAAGCCCATGCCGCCCGGGACGCTATCGAGTTCGGTTGCGATGAAGCCGCCCTCGGTCAGGATGAGATCGGGCCGGATGACGCCCGGAACGTCTCCCTTGAAGCGATTCTGCCGGCCGAGCTTGACGATCGACTCGGGCTTGCCGATATCGAGGTATTCTGCGATGAAACGGGGTGCCGTCCCGCGCCCGCTACGCTGATAGAGTCCGGCGAGAGCCCGAAAGAAGCGTAAGAGATCCGGTCCCAGGAGCTCGATCGCCGCATACGTTTCGGGCGAGAGCCAGAAGGGCTCGGGCGACAGCCGCCAAGCGACGCGGCTTTGGTCGACGCCGACGCCGCCGAAGAGCCCGGTCGGCATGTGGTCGTTGAGGAAAAGCGCCTGATCGCGTGCGGTCATATCCGGGTCGAGCGCGGTACAGCCCATGATGCGGCCTCTTAACGGTTCGCGTAGCGAAGAGCCACTGCGGACCCGCATTGCCGTGCGGTCCGACATCGAGCGTCGAGCAACTTGGCGCTCGAATAAGCGATATAGCGACGTCTCATTCGCTTCCCCGTAAAACCGGAAGCGAGGCGGCGGTTGCGCGCAGGGCTATTTGAGCGACACGGCCCCCGGCACGAGCAGCGCGTGCTCCACATGCGCGTTACCACCACGAACCGCGAGCACGACGTGCAGCGTTCGTGCGATGCCGAGCGTCTGCAGCGGCACGTCGTCGAGCGCGTGCGCCGTTTCTTCGTTTCCCGAACGCTCGTAGCGGAGCGTACGGACGATCGGCGGCCGGGTCTCGACCGAAAACGTCTCTTGTAATTCGCCGGCGCTCGATACCCCGCGCTGCTTGCGCGGCTCGCCCCCGCCCGAGGGCTGGACGACGTCGCAGACGCGTACCGCCAGCGCCGCGCCGTCGATCGAAAACGTATCCGACGAGCAAGGGCTAACTGCGCCTGCGAAAACCGTTCCCGGAGCGCAGACGCAGCTTACGAGGGCAACGGCCGCTCCAACCCGACTTAACATGACGTACTGCATAACGCGAAGCGGTCGCTCGCTCGTTTCAGTGCCGCCGTCACAATCTTGAGTTGGACCCGCGAACCCGAGTGGGCGAAGGAGAGGCGTTTCGCGACCGACAACCTGCCGAGTCGCCTTATGAGAATCGATCTCATCGCCCTCGACCTGGATGGGACGCTTCTCGAT
>CAXTIY010000456.1:0-2706 GCA_964244215.1 uncultured bacterium | reverse complement strand
GAGCGCGATCGAAAGCACGAGCGAAATGCTCATGCCGACGATCGTATCGTGTACGTTCTGCTGATTGCCGCCGACCACCGGTGCGACCGTAATGTCGGCCGGGAGGTCGAGCCGCGCGAGTTGCTTGTTGAACGCGTTCTGCACGTTCGAAAGCTGCGCACCCTCGGCAACGTTCGCACCGACGTATACGACGCTGCGCCGGTTGATGCGCGCGATGAGCGGCGGCGCGGGCGCTTGCGTGAGGCGCGCGACGTCGCCCACGTGCACCGTGCCGCCCGTGTTCGCGCGTAGCGGAATAGCCGCGATCGCCGCAAGGTTCGTTTGGTCGACCTGCGGATAGATCACTTGCACGTCTTTGAGGCCGTCGGGTCCGGTGAATTGCGTCGCGATCACACCGCCGAAGGCGGCGCGAATCGTCGTCGAGGCGGTGCCGATCGAAACGTTGAGCGCTTGCGCGCGCTGACGATCGAACTCGACTTCCACTTGCGGCGAAAGGCCGCCCGAGGTCGACGTTACGTTTACGGCGCCGGTCGTGCGCGTCATCGCCTGGGCTACGCGTGCCGCGTAGATGTCGGGGTCGGCGGTGCCCGTCGACGTGATGACCTCGTCAATCGGCTGCTGGATGCCGCCTTCCGTATTTGTCGCGGGAATCGCGACGACCGTCGCCGCCGGCACGATCCGCTGCGCGTCGCGCGCCATGCGATTGCCCCAAGCGATAGTCCCGCCGACGTCCTGCGGTCGCAAGAACACGTGGATCTGACCGACCGTCGCGTCGTTGATAAATCCCGAAAGATTACCGACATAGGCGCCGGCGAGCGCCGTTTCGGCGGAGACGGCGGCGTTCTCGTTGACCAACCGTTCGACGGCGAGCACTCCGTCGCGCGTTGTTGCAAGCGGCGTGCCGTTGGGATAGGTGAGCGTGAGATAGACTTCGCCGCGAACCACGGGCGGCACATATTCGAAGCCGACGACGCCCGTCGGAATGAGCAGCATCGCGAGCACGAGGCTCACGAGCGAGATGCCGACGATGAGCCACTGGTTGCCGAGTGCCCAGCCGAGCGCCCGCGTTGCGTACCAATCGCGCACGCGCTCGAAACCGTGCGTGAACGAATCGATGAACGGCCACGGGCGCCAGGTCGAGAGCAACGACCAACGGCCGGCGAGCGACGGGGTAACGGTAAACGAAACGAAGAGCGACGTCAGCGTCGCGACCGTCACCACGAGCCCGAACTCGCGCAGAAAGAGCCCGACCGTGCCGGGCAAGAACGAAATCGGTAAGAATACGACGACGTCGACGAGCGTGATGACGATTGCCGCGATGCCGATTTCCGTGCGACCGCGGACGGCGGCGATTTGCGGTGCTTCGCCGTCGGCTGCGTGGCGTTCGATATTCTCGAGCACGACGATCGAATCGTCGACGAGAATACCGATGATGAGCGTCATCGCGAGCAGCGAGACCGTATCGAGCGTGAAGTTCGCGAGATGCATCGCGGCGAGCGTTACGAGCAGCGACGTCGGTATGGCGACCATCACGACGATCGCGTTACGCCACGAGCGCAGGAAGAACAGCATCACGATGCCCGTAAAGATGATGCCTTCGATAAGTGTCCGCACCACGCCCGAAAGCGCGTTCTGCGTAAACGTCGCCTGAACGTTGAGCACCGTTAACTGTACTTGCGGGTACTGGTCGCGCAGCTTCGGTAGCGCCGCGAGCACGGCATTAGACGCATCGACTTCGCTCGCATCGCTCGCCTTCTGCACGTCGAGCGCGATCGATTGGACGCCGCGCGAAAACGCATAGACGCGCTGCGGTTCGTAGGCATCGGTCACGCTCGCGACGTCGCCGATACGGAAATAGCGGCTCTGCGTCGAGAACGGCGCCGTGCCGAGCGTCGTCGCGCTCGTCGCGGTGCCGCCGGTGAGCAAAAGACTCGCGACCGAGGCCGAATCCGTGATGTCGCCGCGAATATCAATATTCGTTTCGCGATCGGCCCCGTAAGCGATGCCGCCCGGTGCGCGGACGTTGTTACTCGAGATCGCGGTCGTGATGTCGCTAAGCGTAAGGCCCGTTGCGGAAAGTGCGTGCGGGCTCGCGTTCACTTGAATCGACGGCGTCACGTTGCCGTTTTCTTCGACGTACGAGACGCCCGTGATTTGCTCGAGCGACGGTACGACTTTATTCGTAACGAGCGACGAGAGAGCGCCCGGCGCGAGCGACGACGAACTCGCCACGAGCGACACGACGACGGCTTGCGACGGATCGTAGATGGAGACCGTCGGCGTTTGCAAATCGGTCGGCAATTGGCGTTGCGCGTTTTGTACGCGGCCCTGCGTTTGAACGAGATCGCTATTGACGTCGGACCCGAGCGTAAAGCGGACCGTGAGCGTCGCTTGACCGGGTTCGATTGCGGTTTCGATCGTTTGCAGATCGGGGGCGCCGGCGATCTGATCTTCGAGCGGGCGCACGATCGCGTCGCGCAGTTCCGTCGTCGGCGCACCCGGGTAGGTGACCGCGACTTGAATCGTCGGCACGTCGTAATTCGGAAACTGCTGCTTGACGAGCGTGATGCCGGAAAGCGTACCGGCGAGCAAGACCAGTGCGATGAGCACCGTAACGAGCGTCGGACGCTTAACGAAGAGCGCGGTCAGATTCATACGGGAGCTCCGGCCACGGCGGCGAGCGAGGAAATATCGTCTTGCTCGGGT
>CAXTIY010000455.1:0-2711 GCA_964244215.1 uncultured bacterium | reverse complement strand
TGCGCTTTTCCGGGTCCACGCTTATCTCCTTCCAGTTGGTATTCGCGGCGATCACGCCGCTGCTTATCGCGGGCTCCGTGCTCGGCCGGATGAATTTCAAAGCTTGGATGATCTTCGTCCCCGTCTGGAGCACGATCGTCTACTCGATCGGCGCCTTTTGGATCTGGGGTGGCGGCTGGCTTACGCAACTCGGCGCCGTCGACTACTCGGGCGGGTACGTCATCCATCTTGCTGCGGGCGTCTCGGGCTTCGTTGCGGCGGCGGTTGTCGGGCCGCGACTTCTCGAAGACCGCTCGGATTTCGAGCCGAACAATCTGATCATGGCTTTCGCCGGAGCCGGTATCCTTTGGCTCGGCTGGAACGGCTTTAACGGCGGCGACCCGTTCTTCTCCGGTGCCGATGCCGCGACTGCCGTTCTAAACACGAATATTGCGACGGCGCTCGCGATGATCGTGTGGCTCGTTCTCGATATGGTGGTCACGAAAAAGCCCAACGCCGTTTCGATGATCAACGGTATGATTACGGGACTCGTCGCCATTACGCCGGGCGCCGGTTACATGGACGGTTACGGCGCTGCTGCCGTCGGCATCGTCTGCTCGACGATCGCTTGGATTTCCCTCAACAAAGTTGGCCAGCTCGCGATTCTTAAGCGGGTTGACGACACATTCGGCGTGGTGCACACCCACGGCGTAGCCGGGCTCTTCGGCGGTCTTATGGTTGGCGTCGTCGCGAATCCGAACGTCACCGTCTATGGCTCTTCCGACCCGAAGACCTCGGCGTTCTCGGTGACCAGCCTACTTTACGGCGGTGGCCCGGCGCAGCTCGGGCATCAGGCTTTGGCGGCATTGGTCATCATCGTCTTCGATGGCGTCATGACGTTCGTCGTGCTTAAGCTCATCTCGCTCGTCGTACCGCTGCGCGCGAGCAATCCCGACATGGTCGGCGGAGATCTCGCCATCCACGGTCAGGATCCGATGCCGGTCTATCCGCCGTCGACCTTCAAACCCGCTAGCGGCGCTCCGGCGAGCTAACCTCGTAAACTCTGACGGCGGCTCGTGCGTATAGCGCGGCCGCCGTTTCGCGCTCTGTCGGGTCGGGTTGCCATCCGAACCGCTTCGATGCGCGTCCCATGGAGCGCGGCCGTTGACGGTTTACGTAGCAACAAAGAACGCCGGCAAGTTACGCGAACTTCGGGAGATTTTTGGCGAAGCCGGCTGGGTCATTTCGACGTTTGCCGACTATCGCGATGTCGTCGAAGGCGACGATTCTTACGCAGCCAACGCGGCCCTCAAAGCGCGAGCCCTCCGTACGCAACTCGCGGACGCGGGCATCGCGGCAAGCGTGCTCGGAGACGATTCCGGGCTCGAGATCGCGGCGCTCGACGGCCGTCCGGGCATACGCTCGGCGCGCTACGGAGGCGAAACCGCCACGTGGCCGGATCGCCGGTCCGCGCTCCTGCGGGAAGCCGCCGCGAGCGGTTCCGTCGACCGTAGCGCACGATTCGTGTGTGCGCTACATTTCATCGCCGCGGACGGTTCGGAAACGGCGGTATTCGCTACCTACGACGGTAAGCTCGCCGAAGGCGAGCGAGGCGCCGCCGGCTTTTCATACGATCCGATCTTCGTTTCACCAGCCCACGGCCGCACGTTCGCCGAAATCGACGAAGCAGAAAAGAACGCCATCAGTCATCGCGCCCGAGCCGCGCGTGAACTGCTTACTTCTCTCTCGCATACGGCCGGAGATCGCATTCGCTAGCTGGAAGGTCGCCGCTGTCCGGGACGTAGCTCAGCTTGGTAGAGCGCTTGCTTTGGGAGTAAGAAGTCGCAGGTTCAAATCCTGTCGTCCCGATTAGCGAGACCACGCTTTTAGAATCTCTGCGCGTGCGGCCGCAAGCGTCGTGTGGCCGGAGCAGACGTCGGCGTGCAATCCGTCTTCCAAACGGTCTTTACGCTTCGCCTCGGACCGCGTCTGCGCGAATAGATTGCTCGCGTCGTTGCTTCCGCCGATTTCGATCGGAATGCGATGATCGATGACATAGCCGCGGCGAGATCCGCGAGGCAAGCCGTCACGATCGTAGATGCGGTCGCGTAGAGCGTATGTAACGTGCCGATGTGCCTTGCTATAGCCGGGAGCACATATCTGTGGCACGGTAGCGTTCGGATCGTAGGCCAAGGCCGCGATAAGCACCGGCAGCCATATCATCGTGGACACTCCCCGTGGTTGCACGCGGCATGGACGGACGGCGACGACGAGGGACACGTAGGCCGCCCGAGCGAAGTGCTCAAGCCGTCCGCGTACGTTTCTCGGCAGATGCCGGGCGCCCGTGGTCTAATGGATAAGGCACGAGTCTTCTAAACTCGAAGATGGGGGTTCGATTCCCTCCGGGCGCACGTGCCGCGTGGTGACTGTAGCTCAGTTGGTTAGAGCGCTGGACTGTGACTCCGGAGGTCGCGGGTTCGAGCCCCGTCAGTCACCCCACCTGAAAAACCGCGTTACGACGCGGTTTTTTCCGCCACGTCCAATCGTAGCCGACGCTCCTAGGAGGCCTTCGCAGGGCAGCGAATGACAGTCCGTCGTGGCGAGGTTGTCACTTTCGAACGGCACGACAACTTACTCGGGCGAACACGCGCCTTTAGCTCAATTGGTTAGAGCATCGGACTTTTAATCCGTTGGTTTTGGGTTCGAGTCCCAAAGGGCGCACCAGAAATTCC
>CAXTIY010000454.1:0-2714 GCA_964244215.1 uncultured bacterium | reverse complement strand
CCGTTACGACGGCCCATAGTGCCACGAGCGTTCCGAGCGTTGCGGCGGTCAAGCCCGGCCACACGAACGTCAGCACACCGATCAAAACGCCGAAGATCCCTTGCACGAGAACCATCCACCAGCTACCGCTATCGGGATGCGCGAAACGTAACGACGTAACGATATTCAATATTCCGTCCGCGAACACGAACGCGCCGAACAAGATGATGAAGACGCCGACCGCATGGAGCGGATACGCCATCACCACCACGCCGAAGGCGATCGCGACGATTCCTCGGACGAGCGGGATCCACCAATGTGCCGCGATCGGAGCGACGCCTGGAGTCGAGAGCATAATGCTTTGACCTTCCTTATCCCGGTTACCGTATAGCGACCTCGGAGTAGTGATAATGAAAAGTGGGCCCCGTCGCAACAGAGCCCACTCGTGCTTCCTCGCCGCGCTACGTTATTCGCGCCGGCGGCGTCCGCCGCCACCGGGACGCGGTTCGCCGCCGCCGTTCGTGCTCGCTCCGCCCGCAGGCCGGAACTCGCCGTTACCGCGCGGCGCCGCCCGAGGTGCGGCGTACTCTTCGTCGCCGCCGCCGGGGAGAACGGCCTTGCGGCTGAGATTCATACGGCCTTGCGAATCGATCTCGACCACTTTGACCATAATCTCATCGCCGACCTTAACTACGTCTTCGACCTTCTCGACGCGTCCGGGCGCGAGTTGGCTGATGTGGACGAGGCCTTCTTTGCCGGGCATCACGGCAACGAACGCGCCGAAGTTCATCAAGCGCGTAACCGTGCCGAGATAGGTCTCGCCGACGGTGACGTCCTTGGTCAACGCTTCGACCATGCGCTTCGCCTTTTCGGCGCCTTCGCCGTCGGGTGAAGCGATAAACACGCGGCCGTCGTTCTCGATGTCGATCTTGACGCCCGTATCCGCGATGATCTTATTGATGACTTTGCCGCCGGGGCCGATCACGTCTTTGATCTTGTCCGGGCTGATCGTCAAGACGATCATGCGCGGCGCGTAGATCGAAAGCTCCGTGCGCGGTTCCGAGATCGTTTCCTTGAGCTTCTCGATGATGAAGAGGCGAGATTTCTTCGCTTCGACCATCGCTTCGCGCATGATGTCGATCGTAATGCCCGCGACTTTGATGTCCATCTGAATCGCGGTAATGCCGTCGACGGTGCCCGCGACTTTGAAATCCATCTCGCCGAGCGCATCTTCGAGGCCTTGAATGTCGGTAAGGATCGCGTGCTTCTTCCCGTGCAACACGAGGCCCATCGCGACGCCCGCGACGTGCTTCGTGATCGGCACGCCCGCATCCATGAGCGCGAGCGTCGAACCGCAGACCGACGCCATCGACGACGAACCGTTGGATTCGAGTACTTCGCTGATCAGACGCAGGGTGTACGGGAACGCGTCGACCGGCGGTAACACCGGAACGAGCGCGCGTTCCGCGAGATGCCCGTGGCCGATTTCACGGCGACCGGGCGCGCGCATCGGCTTCGTTTCGCCCGTCGAATAGGGCGGGAAGTTGTAATAGTGCATGTAGCGCTTATTCGGAATCGCCATGATTCCGTCGAGGCGCTGTTCGTCCGAAATCGAGCCGAGCGTCGCTGCGGTGAAGACTTGCGTCTGTCCGCGCTGGAAGAGCCCCGTGCCGTGTACGCGCGGCACGTAATGCACTTTGGACCAGATCGCGCGAATCTCGCCCGGCTTGCGGCCGTCGGGGCGGATCTTATCGTCGACGACCATGACGCGGAGTTCTTCCTCTTCCATGGTCTTGATGAACTTTTCGAAGTCTTTATTGCTCGGATTTTCGAGCTTGACTTTAATCGCGTCTTCCGTCTTCTTACAGCGGGCGATCGCTTCCGTACGCGTTAATTTCGCGAACGCTTCGTTACGTTCGCCCTTCTCGATGACGCGCATCGCTTTCGCGACGTCCTTCTTGAAGGTTTTCTCGACCCACGCTTTGAGTTCGATATCGCTTTTCGGTATCGCGAATTCGCGTTTGGATTTACCGGCTTTTTTCTTGAGCTGATCGATCGATGCGACGATCTTCTTAATCTCTACATGTGCGAAGGCGACTGCGCCGAGGAAATCTTCCTCGCTAATTTCGTGACCGCCGCCTTCGACCATCATCACGGCATCCGCCGTGCCGGCGACGACGATGTCCATGCCGCCGGTTTCGTACTGCGGCATCGTCGGATTGCAAATGTAGTTCGCCTTGGATTCATCGCGTCCGACGCGCACGGCGGCCACGGTCTTTTCGAACGGAATATCGGAGACGGCGAGCGCCGCGCCCGCAGCGCAAACGGCGAGCACGTCGGCGTCGAGTTCGGCATCGATCGAGAGCACCGTCGTGATGATCTGCACGTCGTTGCGAAAGCCGTCGGGAAAGAGCGGCCGGATCGGGCGGTCGATTTGGCGCGCCGAAAGCACGCCGTGTTCGGATGGGCGGCCTTCGCGTTTGATATAACCGCCCGGGATCTTACCGGCGGCGTACATCTTCTCTTCGAAGTCGCAGGTTAGTGGGAAAAAGTCGACGCCTTCACGAGGTTTCTCGGAGGCGGTGACGGCGGCGAGGACGACGTTTTGATCGCCGTAGCGAACGAGCGCGCTGCCGTTGGCTTGTTTGGCCAACTCACCGGTCTCGATTATCAACGTCCGGCCACCGATCTCGAGTGAGACGGTTTCTGGCACGAGTACTCCTAGATTTTTATAT
>CAXTIY010000453.1:0-2723 GCA_964244215.1 uncultured bacterium | reverse complement strand
AGAACGCGGCAATGGCGCACGCGCACAGTGCTATGGAGAGCTCGAGCGGCATTTTCTTATTCCGATTTCGTTCTAGTGGATACGTTCGATCGAACGTTGCGGTCGCGACGGCACGTGCAGAAGCGGTCTTAACGTAAATCGGTATTCCACGCGAGAAGTTGATGAACGGCAGCGTATTCGGAACCGATCGCAGCCCTGCAGCTTACGTGTGCTTGCGATCACAGATGAAGGGCACTGCAGTAATTTTTTAACGTAATGACGTGCCGGGGACTAAGGATGTTCGAGCTTCGTCCGATTCTCTGTATGTCGCATTCCGATCTTCCGGTCACCGGGGACGAAGCGATGGTCAGTCGTCGATCGACTGTTACGTGCATTTTCGCCTGGGAGTATACTCGTGAAGACCTTTGTTTCGATGCTAAAGGACGACGCCGGACAGGGTCTCGTCGAATACGCTATCATTATCGCCCTCGTTTCGGTCGTCGCGATCGCCACGCTGCGCATCCTCGGTGGCCGCGCCAACAACGCCCTCAGCAGTGCCTCGAACGCTATGAGCTAAGAGCTCCGCAATCGCCACGCCGGGTCACCCCGGTGGCCGCGTGGCGGTAGACGGCAAACGTCACTTCAGCCTCCCGCGCTCGCACGAAGCGGCTCGGCAGGCTGTTCGTTTCCCCATGTAGTCCCGAAGGCGGCCGTTCTTTGAGAGTCGCGTGGCTGATCATCGCAATTTTCGCGGGACGTTTTTTTGCAACGGCCGTCTATTTTCCGCAGCGTGACGGCGACCTCGGCTGGCAACGTTGGCTCGGTGCCCGAATTGCGACGTCGCTATCTCTGCCCCAGACGCTCGGTTCCGAGACGTTTACGGCGGCCGGCGCCCACTGGGTGCCGCAAGAGTGGCTCTTTTCACTGCTTTATTATTTAAGCGGGCCTTCGCGGTGGTCGCTTTTTTCCGGTTTCTGCGCGCTGTGCGCGGCTCTCGCGCTCGCCATCGTCGCTTGGAGAGCCGTCCGCCGCGGGGCGCATCCATATGCGACGGCGCTCGCGGTCGCGTTTGCGGGTGCCGCCTTATTCGAATCGTTCGGTGTCCGCGTGCAAGTTTTAGCGTGGCCTCTGCTCGCAGCGTTCCTGCTACTTTTAGAAACCGACGGGCGCGTAGCGTACCTCGCCGTCGGCATCGCCGCGCTGTGGTCGAACGTTCACGCGAGCGTCGTGCTCGCTCCCGTACTTGCGAGCGTCGTCTGCATCGGCAACGCTTTCGACGGCGGCTTCGATTCGCGAACGCGCCGTAGTGCCATCATTGCCGCCTGCTCGGCACTCGCCACGTGCGCGAACCCGCTCGGTTATAAGATTCCGCTGTATGCTTACGCGCTCTTCTCGAGTTCTTTCAAATCGATGATCGACGAGTGGCATCGCACGTCGCTTGCCGATTTCTCATTCGCTTTCGGGGCGTTACCGCTACTCGTATGCGTGCTCGCTTTCGGCGTGCACGGCACGCATCGCTGGCGCGATCGGCTCGTACTCGCCGTATTCGCGTGGTTGATGTTTTCGGCAGCTCGCAACGTGGCGCTCTTCGCGCTCGCGGCCGTGCCGTTCGCCGCGATCGCTCTTACGACCGGTTTTCCGTACCTCCGCGAGCGCCTCGGCGCCGTCACGGCGAAACGTATGAAAGGTGTTGCGATTATCGAGACGTGCGCCGCAATCGCGCTTGCCTTCGTGGTCGGCACCGTTACTTTGCACGACGAACGGGCGAATCCGACCCACGATCAAAGCCAATTGCGCTTGGCGCTCGCTGCGATCGAGACGTTGCCCGGCTCGCGTAACGTGCTGTGCGCCGATTTCGCGTGGTGCAGTTTCTTGCTTTATTCCGCGCGCGACCGTGTGTTTATCGACGGCCGCGCAGATCCGTATCCGCAAAGCGTGTGGGACGATTACTCGACGATCGTTCGAGTGCATCAGAATTGGCAGAGAACGCTGTTGCAGCGGAACGTCGACGTCGTCTTGGTCGGTCGTAAGACGCCGCTCGAACAAGCGCTGCTGCTGGCACCCGGCTGGCGCTCGGTGCACGTCGATCGCGAGTTTCGCGTTTGGACGCGAAGCACGACCGCCACGCGAGCCGCGAATCGCGGTGCGCGATTAGCACGACGGCGCGCCGAGACCGGGCGACGTTACGTAAGGATCGACATGTTGAGTAAGATGCCGAACAGGGTGAACGCGGCAATATAAGGCGCCAGCTGCAGCGTCACGGCGGAGCCGCGACGGGCTCCGCCCCAGGCGAGGGCGCATAGACATGCGACCAGCAATACGAAGAAGGCGCTCGTGACACCGATCGAAGCGCCCGCGAGCGCGGCGACCGCCGCATCCTGCAAGCTCGCGCCACGGTCGGTGACGAAGAGCGTCGTTAAGAGAAACGGCAACGCGACGAACAGCGCCGATAACACCGCCGGCCACATCGCATCGATGGCTGCCGATAAGAGCACGAACCCGACCGGAATCGTGCAAACGTATAAGAGTAGCTCGCGAGAGGCATTGCGCGGAGCGCTGATCGTGCCTGCGAGCGCGGCTACGACGAGCGCCGTCGCTGCCGTCTGCAAAAGCGTAAGTCCGCGCGTGGTAGTAAAGCAGCCGATCGCCGCACTGCCGAGCGTTACGCACATGAGCTTGATGCGAAAAGAATCGAGCGCTTGCGTGCGTCGTGCGAGCGCGAGCCGCACGTCGCCGATCGCGAG
>CAXTIY010000452.1:1226-2735 GCA_964244215.1 uncultured bacterium | reverse complement strand
CGGACGCTTCATTCATTTCGAACGAGCGTATCGCGTCGCTTGCGAAGGGACGCAAAAAGCGTGCGTTCGAGCAGATCGCGCCGGACGCCGTTTTCGAGCTACTTTCTCCATCAGATCGTTTACCTTACACAGAAGCAAAATGTGCGGAATACGTTGCGACGGGCAGCGGTGTCGCCGTACTGCTCAATCCACGCGCTCGGACCGTAACGATTTATCGCAACGGATGCGTCCCTATCGTCGTTGAGAACGCAGATAGCGTCGCGATCGGCGACGAAATCCCCGGCTTTACGCTCGCTGCCGGAGCCGTCTTCGATGCATCCGAGGTTGGTGAAACGAGCTAGAGCGTTTCGTTTGGAGGGACGCGATCCCCGAACGGCAGCGGTCACGCTCGTTTCGATTAATCGATAGAGCTCTGTCGATCGCGCTCGACGCGCGCCGGACGAACGTCGATCGCGAACATTCTCGCCGTGCGAGCCGCCTTTAATCCTTCATTCGTGTCTTCGTATACGACGCAACTTGCGGGCGCGACGCGTAAGCGTTTCGCGGCGAGCTCGAAGAGATCGGGCGCGGGCTTGCCGTGCAGGACGTCGTCGATCGTTACGACCGTGTCGAAGAGATCGCGAATCCGTAAGATCTGCAAGGTCCGCTCGACGACGGATCTCGGTCCGCCCGACGCAACGGCGAGCGGCAATTTGCCGGCATACAGCCGCGCAACGGCGACAACGGGTTCGATCTCACGCACTTCGTCCAGTGCCGTTTCGTAAAGCGGCAGTCGCGCGGCTTCGAATTCGACGAGACTCAATCGGACGCCGTAGCGGCGATCTATCGCCTCGAGCAACGCTGCGGCCGAAAGCCCGACGTGCTCGGCATACCACTCGCGTTCGAAGTCGATTCGGTGCCCGCGGAGCACTTGGCGAATAACGGAGAAATGCACGGATGACGTATCGGCGAGCGTTCCGTCGCAATCGAAGATGAGAGCGTCGCACGGGGGAGGCGTAAGCATCAATTCGACGCTCGCGCATCGAGCGCAGCCGTATGCTGGATACGTGCTCGACGGTCGGCCTTGCGCAGCGTCATGGCGCGGCCGAATTGCAGAGCAAGAATCGGGAAGCGTATGCCCGGAGAGCGAGGCATGCTGAAGCACCCTTCGATTGGAGTATGCATGTCTTTTCGCATCACCGGGCTACATCCGGGACCCTTTCGCCGGTTCTTCGGCATGTCGGAGGACGAGTTGCGCTCGTATGCCGTCGTCCGGTACGTTGCAGACGAGAAGCCGGCCTTTCCCGATCGCATCGAGATGCGCGACGTCGAGATCGGGGAACCCGTGCTTCTGGTCAATTACGTGCATCAACCCGCGTCGAACGCCTACCGCGCGAGCCACGCCATCTTCGTGCGCGAAGGAGCTTCCGAGCCGTACGATCGGACGGGCGAAATACCCGAAGTCATGCGCATACGGACGATTTCGCTGCGCGCGTTCGATGCGGGCGACATGATGTCGGGTGCCGATCT
>CAXTIY010000452.1:0-1126 GCA_964244215.1 uncultured bacterium | reverse complement strand
GCCGAGTCGTTGCGTACGATCGAACGCATTTGCCGGCTCATCGACGAGAGCGATAGCGCGCCGTCGCTTACGGCGCTCGCGCGCGAAGCAGGAATGAGCATCTCGCATTTCCATCGGGTTTTTCGGGCGGCGCTCGGAGTAACGCCGAAGGCGTATGCCGCCGCTCGTAGACGACTTAAAGTGCAAGAGGCGCTGACGGGCACGGTTAGCGTAACCCAAGCGGCATACGATTCCGGTTACAATTCGAGCAGCCGCTTCTACGCGAACGCCACGGCGGAGCTCGGCATGTTGCCCGGCGCCTATCGAGGCGGCGCGCGCAACGCCACGATTCGTTACGCGTGCGGCGTCTGTTCGCTCGGCGCTATTCTCGTAGCCGTAACGGAGCGCGGCATTTGCGCGATCGACCTCGGTGACGATGCGGGCGCCCTCGCGGAGCGTCTTCGCGCGCGCTTCCCGCAAGCGACGCTCGCGACCGGCGACGCCGCACTCGAACGGCACCTCGCCGCGGCCATAGCGCTCGCCGACGGCGCCCGCAAGAGCGAACTCCTCCGGCGGGAGCGTGGGAATCGAACGATACCGTCCGAGAAAGCACGCTACCGTGACGAAAGATACGCTCGCAATTCTCGTTGGCGGAGGCCCGGCCCCCGGCATCAACGGCGTCATCGCAGCAGCGACGATCGAAGCGCTCAACCGTGGGCTGCGGGTCATCGGTTTGTACGAGGGTTACCGGCATATTGCAAAGGGTGACGCGTCTGCGTATATCGAGCTCACGCTCGACGACGCGGAGCGCATGCGGGCTCTGGGGGGCTCGTACCTACGTACCTCTCGCACGAATCCCGGCAAAGATTCGGAGACCCTCGAGCGTTGCATCCGTTCGCTCGACACGCTCGGCGTGCGTTACCTCATCGCGATCGGCGGAGACGACACGACCTACGGCGCGTCGCGCATCGCCGCGCTCACGCAAGGCCGCATCGGCGTCGCCACGATTCCGAAAACGATCGATAACGATCTGCCGTTGCCCGATAACGCACCGACGTTCGGATTCGAAACGGCGCGCGCGCTCGGAACGACGATGGTCGAAAATCTGATGGAAGACGCGCGCACGTCACCGCGCTGGTATCTCACG
>CAXTIY010000451.1:0-2737 GCA_964244215.1 uncultured bacterium | reverse complement strand
CGGGGGCGGGTAAGCCGACCTGCGGCCCGCTCAGCGGGGCGGCGCTCGAAGTATTCGCCGCGGGAGCGGCGGGCGACGCTGCAACGGGCGCGGGTGCCGCGATGGGACTGAGCGCGCCCGCCGACGGCGGAATCGATGCGACGGGAGAAGGCAACGGAGCGACCGCCGCGGGCGAACTCGGGCCGGGCGTCGCGAGCGCCGGCGCGACGCCGACGAGCGAGATTGCGAGCAGGGACCCGATACGAACGCCGTTCATGGTGCCTTGCGTTCTCACACGCGGAGTTTGTAACCCGTCGCGGTCATGCGGAGCGCCGTCACGATTGCGACGAGCGCGAGCGTTCCGACGATGGCGAGCGAGAGCCCGAGCGGCACGTCGCTACGGCCGGTGAACGAATAGCGGAACGCGTCGATCATATAGAACATCGGATTAACGAGCGAAACCTGACGGACGAACGGTGGCAGAAACTGCGCCGAGGTGAAAACGCCGCCGACGAAGACCAGCGGCGTGATCACGAACGTCGTGAATACCGCGATGTGGTCGAATTTCTCGGCGAGCAAACCGAAAATAATTCCGAGCGCGCCGAACAACGCCGATACGAGAACGGTGATACCGAAGAACAACGCCCAATTCTGCGGCAACGTCCGCACCATGACGAAGCCGACCACGAGTATCAGCAGCGCGATGACGTTCGCACGCAACACCGCCGCGAGCACGTAGCCCGTTACGAGTTCGACGGCCGAAAGCGGCGAGACGAGCAGCTCCTGAATCGAGAGCATAAAGCGGCCTTGGAAAAGCGAACTCGACGACTCGCCGTACGTTTGATCGATCACCTGCAACATGATCAAACCGGGAATGAGAAACGCGGCGTACGGTACGCCGTCGACGCTCTGCACGCGGCTTCCGAGGCCGAGGCCGAAGACCAGAACGTACAAGATGGTCGTAATGATCGGCGGCCAAACGACTTGATTGATGATCTTGTAGGTCCGCACGAGTTCGCGTTTCACGAGCGTCGCGAGTCCCACCGGATTACGGAAACCGAGCGCCTCCATCATCCGCGGCCGACCAACTCTAGGAATACGTCCTGCAGCGTCGAGCGCGTGAAATCGACGTTTTCGATCGTGTAGCCATGCCTCTGCAATTCCGCAAGCGCGGTCGCGATCGCGGACGGCGCGATGCCCTCGTAGACGAACGTGCGGCTCGGCGCATCGAAGCGCGCGCCGCGCGCGGCGAGCGGAGCGGGTACGCCGTCCACGGGCGCCGAGACCGTTACGTTTAAGGTCGCCGCGCCGTTACGCGCGAGCAATTTCGCGGTCGACTCCATCGCAACGATACGGCCGCCTTCGATAATAGCGATATTTTTGCAGAGCGATTCGGCCTCTTCGAGATAGTGCGTCGTCAGGATAATCGTCGTGCCCGCGGCATTGAGTTTGCGCAGCAGCGCCCAAAGTTCGATGCGCAATTCGACGTCGACTCCCGCCGTCGGTTCGTCTAGTATGAGCAGTTCGGGTTCGTGAATCATCGCACGCGCGAGCGTCAGCCTGCGTTTCATGCCGCCGGAAAGTTTAACGAACGTATCGTTTGCTTTCGAGGTTAAATCGAAGCTTTCGAGCAGGGCGTCCGCGCGGTCGCGCACCGCTCGGCCACGCAAACCGAAATAGCCCGCTTGGTAGATGAGCACGTCGCGAATCGATAAATAGCGGTCGAAATTATATTCTTGCGGCGCGAGCCCGACGAGCGCGCGCGCTTCGCGCCACGAACGCACGTTGTCGTGGCCGAAAATTTCGATCGTCCCGGACGTAATCGTCGCGAGTCCGACGATCGCATTGATCGTCGTCGTCTTGCCGGCGCCGTTGGGGCCGAGAAAGCCGAAAAAATCACCCCGCTCGACGACGAGCGAAACTTCGTCGACGGCGGTAAAGGCGGCGTAGCGTTTGGAAAGCTTGTCGACCCGAAGCGCGGGTGCGGCGCTACGGGATTGCAACGTCGAGCTGCTTGTAGCGATGGCGTCGCAAAACTTTGACGTGCCGGGCCGAATCCGGCATGCCGCTTTTCGAGATGTCGCGCGCCACTCGTTCGACGTCGAACTCGACGCGGCGATGTTTGATTTCCCAGCCGCCGGAGCGCTCGGTAAGCAGCGCGTAGCCGGCACGCGGGTCGCCGTCTTTAGGCAAACCGGCGGAGGCGACATCGACGAACAAACGGTCGCGCCATGCGCGCACGTAGGGCAGATGCAGATGACCGAAGGCGATCGTCCGCTCTGTTACGCCGGTCGTTATGCGTTCGAGGAATTCATCGGGTGCGTCGGGCCAAATGTGCTCGTCGTCCGTTTTCGGATTCGCATGGACGATCAGCAACCCGTCCGCTCCGTCGCCGAAACTGCGCGCGAACGGTAAGTCGCGCAACCACCCGAGACGCTTCTCGCCGAGACGTTCGCGAAACCAGCGCAGTTCGTGCTCTTCTTCGGCGTCGTATGCGCTCGCGACGTCGGCGAGCATGCGATCGGTATTACCGCGTACGCAGAGCGCGCCGAGCGCGATGAGGCGATCCACGACCTGCGCCGGTTGCGGCCCGTCCAAACAGTAATCGCCCGCGCCCGCGATAACGTCCGCTCCGCCTTGCTCGCCGAGATCGGCGAGACACGCCTCGAGACCGTGTAAATTTCCATGAATGTCCGAGAGAATAGCGAGGCGCACGAAGACGCTATTCCCGTTTGAGCGCGAGTGCCAGCAGCGACGG
>CAXTIY010000450.1:0-2744 GCA_964244215.1 uncultured bacterium | reverse complement strand
GATGCCGCCCGGTGCGCGCAGGTTATTGCCCGCGAGCGTATTGACGATATCGGTAAGCGTCAATCCGTAGCCGGAAAGCGCGTTCGGATCCACGTTGACGTTGTACGCGGCTTGCACGTTGCCCGCGACCAGAACGTTGGATACGCCGCCGACCTGCTCGATCGCGGGCCCGATCTGCCCGTTCGCGAGGGCGGCGATGGCCGCTTGATTCATCGACTTCGACGTGATGCCGATCGAAATTACGGTAGCCGCATTGGGATCGAAGATGCGAATCACGGGCGATACGAGATCGCCCGGCAATTGCGAACGCGCGGCGTTGAACGCTTGGATGATTTGCGTTAGATCTTGATCGCTACTCGAACCGAGCTTGAAGTACGAGCCGATTACGGCAGAGCCCGTTTGGATCGTCGAGTCGACGTGTACGAGATCTTGCGAGCCCGATATCTGATCCTCGATCGGCCGAACGATCGTATCGCGAAGTTCCGTCGTCGAGGCACCGGAATACGAGACGCGTAAGCCGATCGTCGGCACGTTCGTATTGGGCAGCCGCTGAACGATGAGCGACTTCGCGGAGAGAACGCCCGCGAGCGTCGTTAGTGCAATGAAAACGACGGCGAGCGGCCAGCGCTGTAGGAAGACTTTGGTGAGCCACATCGCTTATCGTACCGGCCGCACGGGAGCGCCGTTATCGATGCTCGTCCCGCCATCGCGAATGACGCGGGTGCCGGGTGCGATGCCCGAGACGATCGAGGTTACGCCGTCGGTCGCGCGTTCGACGACGGGAACGCTCCGTGCGCGTCCGTCGACGACCGTCTGGATACGCGTACGCGAATCGTCGACGAACGCCGAAGCCGGTACGGCCGCACCCGAAAAGCCGCCGAGATCGACGACGGCTCGTATCGGCGTGCCGGCGCGCAATTCGTGCTGCGTATTCGGCACGGAGATCTTCACCGTAAAGTTCGTCGAGCCCGGAGTCGCCGCATCGAGGACGGCCGCGACGCGGCCGAAGAAGCGCTGGCCGGACATCCCGGCGCGCTCGATCTGCGCCAGGTTACCCGCGTGAATTTGATACGCTTGCACGGCGGATGCGGTTAAAATCGCGAATACCGAATCGTTGCCTTCGAGCGTGAAGATCTGCCGCCCCGAGGGGTACTCGCCCGGATTGAGATTGCGATTGATGACGACGCCGTCGATCGGGCTCACGATGGTCGCGCGGGAAATTTGGCGGCGCAACTGATCGGCCGTCGCATACTGCGCGGCTGCGGTCTGCTCGGATTCGGCGATCGTCGATGCTTGCAAGCCGTGCTGCGGCGTGCCGTTTTGCTGTTCGCTCACCACGGCGCTGCGGAGCGTGGCTTGCGCGGAGCGCACGGCCTGCGCGTCGTTGCCGACGACCACCGCTTGTTCGTCCACGTTTTGTGATGGAAGGTAGCCTTGATCCGCAAGTTGCTTATCGCGTTTGAGGTTGATCTGCGCTTCGCGAAGCGTTTGCTCCGCCTGCGAGACTTGCGCTTTCGCCTGACCCACTTGTTCGGGTGCTTGGCCGAGCGTTACATTAGCCGTGAAATTGTTTTCGGACACGCGGGCTTCGTTCGCTCGGGCGGTGCGTAGCGCAGCTTGCAGGTTCGCTTGCAAATCGTCGACTTGCAATTGCGCGAGCGTCTGACCGGCGTGCACGCGATCGCCTTCTTCGACGGACACGCTCTGCGCGGGCTCGTTCATCGAATTAGATAACGCGACCGTTTGCGACGGTGCGATCGCGCCGGACAAAAGCAGCGTCGGATGGATGGTCGTGCGACCGGCAATGGCGGTGCGAACCTCGGTCGCGCGACCATCGGATTGCTGCGAAGCGGCGCTCGCCGTCGCGTCGCGCGAGGAGCAAGCGCTCGTCGCGGCAAGGGCGAGCGTGGTAAGGAGCCGGCGCGTGAGCGAACGAGTCAGGAGCAACGGGCGAGCTTTCCATGACGTAGGGAGCAGGTAGCCTTTTTCCCGTAATGCGCGAACCGACGCAGCTCGTACAGTGTCACGCTGGAGTGGCCGCTAACGCCCTCCGCCGACCGAACCGTTCCCGTTACCGCTCGCCCCGACGGAACCGGAACCGTTGCCGGTTCCGACGTTGCCGGTCCCGACGCTACCGCTTCCGGAGCCGCTCGAACTACCTCCGACGGACCCCGCACCGATGATGCCGGTCCCGAGGGTCGACGAACTGCCCGACCCGCCGGACGTTCCACCCGACATTCCGACGGAACCCGAACCAACGGAGCTCGACGACGATGTGCCGGAGCCCGCGTTGCTGCTGCCCGTACCGGAGCCCCCGCCCGCGCTCGTACCGACGTTGGTCGATGACGCGGTGCCCACCATCTCGGCGCTGTTGCCATTCCCCGTACTGGCGGACGATGCCGTCGTGCCGGAGCCTGCGCCCACCGACGCCGTGCCGGAGCCCGTGCTCGAAGACGTCGTGCCCGCGCCCGCATTCGAGGGACCGCCGCTCGATGTGGACGTGCCCCCGCTGCCGGAACCGGTCGAGCTGCTGCCTACATTCGTCGATCCCATGTCGCTTGCCGAATTGCCGCCGCCGGTGTTCGCGCCGGTCACGGCACCGCTCCCGACGACACCCTCGCCGGCGGTAGAGCCGCTCGAAGCGGAACCGCCTCCGCCGCCTGAACTTCCCGAGGATGAAGAGCCGCTCGCACCGCCGCCGGCCGAGTTGCCGGCGCCGCTCGACTGGGAGCCCGCCGAACTCG
>CAXTIY010000449.1:0-2763 GCA_964244215.1 uncultured bacterium | reverse complement strand
GCCGAGCTTCGCTATATCGCGTTTCCGGGATCTCCGTCCTCCGGCTACCTATGGGTGGGCTCGAGCGCCGGCCCCGGAGGCGCGCGACTCCAGGCTAGCGGCGCGAGACATCGCGCGTCGGAACCAGAGAGAGATAGAGGTAGACCCCATCAGCGTCAACTTGCTCGACGTCAACAATTTCGACGCGATGCGCATCGGGCTCGCAAGCCCGGAGCAGATTCGCGCTTGGTCTTTCGGCGAAGTGAAGAAGCCGGAAACGATCAATTACCGCACGCTCAAGCCAGAGCGCGACGGCCTTTTTTGCGAAAAGATCTTCGGACCGACTAAAGACTGGGAATGCCACTGCGGCAAATACAAGCGCATCCGCTTTAAGGGGATGATCTGCGACCGTTGCGGCGTTGAAATTACGCGCGCGAAGGTTCGCCGCGAGCGGATGGGCCACATCGAACTGGCGACGCCCGTTACGCACATTTGGTATTTCAAAGGCGTTCCGTCGCGCATCGGTATTTTGCTCGACATGTCGCCCCGCCAGCTCGAGAAGGTCATTTATTTCGCCGCGTACATCGTTATCGATCCGGGCAACACGTCGCTTACCAAACGCGAGATATTAACCGAACAGAAGTATCGCGAATCCCGCGACAAGTACGGCAACGGCTTTAAAGCCGGCATGGGCGCAGAAGCGATCCGCGAGCTGCTACGCGATATGAACTTGCGCAAGCTGCAAGAGGATCTGCGTAAGGAATTTAAAGAGACGACCGGGCAGAAGAAGATCAAGGCGATCAAACGCCTCGAAGTCGTCGAAGCCTTTCTGGCATCGGGCAATAAGCCCGAGTGGATGATCCTTTCCGCCGTTCCGGTCATCGCACCGGAATTGCGTCCGATGGTGCAACTCGACGGCGGCCGTTTCGCGACGTCCGACCTCAACGATCTCTATCGCCGCGTCATCAATCGCAACAATCGCCTCAAGCGTTTGCTCGAACTCTCCGCGCCCGAAATCATCATCAAGAATGAAAAGCGGATGCTGCAGGAAGCGGTCGACGCGCTCATCGACAACGGCCGCCGCGGCCGTCCGGTCACGGGCCCGAATAACCGCCCGCTCAAATCGCTTTCGGACATTCTCAAAGGCAAGCAAGGCCGCTTCCGGCAGAATTTGCTCGGCAAGCGCGTCGACTATTCCGGCCGTTCGGTAATCGTCGTCGGCCCGAATCTCAAGCTGCATCAGTGCGGCCTGCCGAAAGAAATGGCGCTCGAGCTCTTCAAGCCGTTCGTTATGAAGAAGCTCGTCGACCGTCAGCAAGCGCATAACATCAAAAGCGCGAAGCGCATGGTCGAACGCGTTCGTCCGGAAGTCTGGGACGTTCTCGACGAAGTAATTCGCGAGCATCCGGTGTTGCTCAATCGCGCACCGACGCTGCATCGTCTCGGCATTCAAGCGTTCGAGCCAGTACTCGTGGAAGGCAAAGCCATCCACTTGCATCCGCTCGTCTGCACGCCGTATAACGCCGACTTCGACGGCGACCAGATGGCCGTCCATCTTCCGCTGAGCGCGGGCGCCCAAGCCGAAGCGCGCATCCTGATGTTGTCTTCGAACAACATCTTGCAGCCGTCGTTCGGACAGCCGGTATCGATTCCGACGCAAGACATGGTGCTCGGTCTCTATTACCTCACGTTCCAAAAAGACGAGTACAAGGGTCCGGCCAAGGGCGACATTCCCGAGGACGCGCTCATCTCGTCGATCGGCCTCACGGCGTTCACGAAGAGCCAAAGCGGTAATGGAAATACGCTTCACAACGGTCAGGTGCACGACCGTGCGACGGGTGAAGAAGAGTTGCCGGCATTCGGCGACGTCGATTCCGCCGTCATCGCCTACGAGCATAAAGCGATCGGTCTGCAACAGTGGGTGAAGATCCGCTGGAAGGGCGAGCTCATTCGCACGACGGTCGGCCGCGCGATCTTCAACGTCGCGTTTCCCGATGCGTGGAACGAGCCGTTCCGCAATCACCATCTCGACAAGTCGGCGCTCAAAAAGCTCATCACGGAATGCTACCGTCGTCATGGTAATGCCGAGACGGCCTCGTTCCTCGATGCGATCAAGGTGCTCGGCTTCCGCTACGCCACGCAGAGCGGAACGACCGTCTCGATCAGCGACATCGTCGTCCCCGATGCGAAGTTTAAGATTCTCGACGACGCGCAAGACGCCGTCGACAAATTGCACGACTTCGTCGATCAGGGCTTCATGTCCAACGACGAGCAGTACAATAAGACGATCCAAGTCTGGTCCAAGGCCTCGGAAGACGTCACGGCCGCGATGCAAGCCGCACAGAACCCGCTCAACCCGGTCTTCATGATGGCGACCTCGGGCGCGCGCGGATCGATCTCGCAGGTCAAGCAACTCGGCGGTATGCGCGGACTCATGTCCGACCCGTCCGGCCGCATCCTCGAGATCCCGGTTAAGGCATCGCTCAAAGAAGGCCTGACCGTTCTCGAGTACTTCATTTCGACGCACGGCGCGCGCAAGGGTCTCGCCGACACCGCACTCCGTACGGCGGACTCAGGTTACTTGACGCGTCGCCTCGTCGACGTGGCGCAAGACGTCATCGTGCGCGAAGACGATTGCGGTACGGCGCAAGGCATCACGGTCTACGATATCGGCGCCGGCAACGAGATCATCGAACCGCTCTACGACAGGACCATCGGCCGACGTCCGGCCGAAGCTATCAAAGATCCCGAGACGCCGCGGACGAAACCCATCCAGCGCGATGA
>CAXTIY010000448.1:0-2778 GCA_964244215.1 uncultured bacterium | reverse complement strand
TGTCGCCCGGCATAACCATCTCGACACCTTCCGGCAACTTGATCGTCCCCGTCACGTCCGTCGTACGGAAATAAAATTGCGGACGGTAATTCGCGAAGAACGGCGTGTGACGGCCGCCTTCTTCCTTCGATAGCACGTAGACTTCGGCTTTGAAGTTCGTGTGCGGTTTGATCGAGCCCGGCTTCGCGAGTACTTGGCCGCGCTCGATATCGTTTCGCTCGATGCCGCGCAGGAGCACGCCGATGTTGTCGCCGGCGATGCCCATATCGAGCAGCTTCCGAAACATCTCGATGCCGGTAACGACCGACTTACGCGCTTTTTCTTGTAGTCCGACGATCTCGATTTCTTCGCCGACTTTCACCTGACCGCGCTCGACGCGGCCCGTGCCGACCGTGCCACGACCCGTGATCGTGAAGACGTCTTCGACCGGCATCAGGAACGGCTTATCGACCGCGCGCTCCGGCGTCGGAATATACTTGTCGACTGCGTCCATGAGTGCGAAGATCGGAGCCGCATCGGGATCGTCGCGCTTGCCTGACGAGTTGAGGGCCTTCGTCGCCGAGCCCTTGACGACCGGGCAATCGTCGCCGTCGAAGCCTTGCTTGGTAAGCAGTTCGCGGACTTCCATCTCGACGAGTTCGAGCAGTTCCTCATCGTCGACGAGGTCGACCTTATTGAGGAACACGACGATGAACGGCACGCCGACTTGCTTCATGAGCAAGATGTGCTCGCGCGTCTGAGGCATCGGACCGTCGGTCGCGGAGACGACGAGAATGGCGCCATCCATCTGCGCCGCGCCCGTGATCATGTTCTTGATATAGTCGGCATGGCCCGGACAATCGACGTGAGCGTAATGACGGCTCGCGGTCTCGTACTCTTGGTGCGAGATCGCGATCGTAATGCCACGCTCTTTTTCCTCGGGCGCGTTATCGATATCGTCGACGTTGCGCTTTTGGATATTCGAATTCTCGGTGGCTAGGCAATTGATGATCGCCGCGGTGAGCGTCGTTTTGCCGTGATCGACGTGACCCGTCGTGCCGATATTGACGTGCGGTTTGCTCCGGTCGAATTTTGCCTTCGCCATACAGTCCTGATTCCTTATTCCGGTAGATTGTAATGGGTTCGGCCGAGGCCGTTCCCGCGCTGCGCGGCACATGCCGCAAAGTGGTGTCGGTTGAGGCCGCTTACGCGGCGGGTTTGGTTCCCTTAGCCTTGGAGACGATCTCTTCTTCGACGGATTTCGGCGCCTTTTCGTAGTGCAGGAACTCCATCGTATAGGTGGCTCGGCCTTGCGTCGCCGAGCGCATATCGGTCGCGTAACCGAACATCTCGGAAAGGGGAACGTTCGCCGTGATCGTCTGAGCGCCGCCCGGGACGTCTTCACTGCCCTGAATCATGCCGCGCCGTTTCATGAGGTCGCCGTTGATGCCACCGAGGTAGTCCTTGGGCGTCGTCACTTCGACTTTCATAATCGGCTCGAGCAAGATTGGCCCCGCCGCGCGATTGGCTTCTTTAAACGCCATCGAGCCCGCGATCTTGAACGCCATTTCCGACGAGTCGACATCATGGTAGCTGCCGTCGAAAACGGTCGCTTTGAAGTCGAGCACGGGGTAGCCCGCGAGCACGCCGCTCGACGAAGCCTCACGAATGCCCTCGGCGATCGCCTTCTGGTATTCCTTGGGAATCGTGCCGCCGACAACGGCCCATTCGAAGACGTAGCCGGTATTGGGTTCGCCCGGTTCGAGGCGCAGCCACACGTCGCCGTACTGGCCTTTGCCGCCCGTCTGCCGGACGAACTTACCTTGTTTTTCGACTTTCTTCGTGATCGCTTCTTTGTAAGCGACCTGCGGCTTGCCGACGTTCGCTTCGACCTTGAATTCGCGTTTGAGGCGATCCAAGATGATCTCGAGATGCAGCTCGCCCATGCCGGCGATAATTGTCTGCTGGGTCTCTTCATCGGTGCGCATGCGGAAGGTCGGATCTTCTTGCGCGAGACGTGAGAGGGCCGTGCCCATCTTGTCCTGATCGCCCTTCGTCTTCGGCTCGATAGCCTGCGAAATAACGGGCTCCGGGAACACGATGTTCTCGAGCAAAATCTGCTGCTTTTCGTCGCACAACGTGTCGCCCGTGCGCGTATCGGTCAAGCCGACGGCCGCCGCGATGTCGCCCGCGCCGATCGAATCGATATCTTCGCGATGGTTCGCGTGCATCCGCAAGATACGCCCGATCCGCTCCTTGCGGCCGCTACGCGCATTGAAAACGTAGCTGCCCTTTTCGAGCGTGCCGGAATAGACGCGGAAATAGGTGAGATTTCCGTACGGATCGGTCGCGATCTTAAAAGCGAGCGCCGCGAACGGCTGCTTATCGTCGGCGATGCGGGTGAGGTGCTTGGTCTCGTCGCGCGGATCGAGCCCCGTGATCTGCTTCGCGTCGATCGGCGAAGGCAGATAGTCGACGACGGCATCGAGTAACGGCTGGACGCCCTTATTCTTAAAGGCAGAACCGCAGAGCATCGGTAAGACGTCGCCCGCAATCGTCGCCTTGCGCAACGCCGCTTTGAGGCGTTCGATCGGAATCTCTTCGCCTGCGAAAAATAGTTCGAGCAGTTCGTCGTCTTGCTCGGCGATCGCCTCGATCAACTCCTGACGCCACGTGAGCGCGGTCTTCTGGAGTTCGCCATCGGCATCCGTGACGGGCGTTTCATCGTTCGTCGACCCAAGATCGTCCGTGTAGATGATCTTGTGCATCGTAAAGAGATCGACGACGCCGAGAAACTGA
>CAXTIY010000447.1:0-2779 GCA_964244215.1 uncultured bacterium | reverse complement strand
ATCGCGTCCTCTGTTACGCCGTCGGAACCGATCCAAACGCAACAGATCGGCCGAGGCCTCATTCAAAATGGTTCAGGATAAAGAACGGATCGTTCTTCGCAAGCATGCAAAAAATCAACGTATCGTCTTTGCGCATTTCTGAACTTATCGAGAACCCGAGACCATCGACCCATAAGCGCAGGCTTTTCTTTAGATTTGCACTCGGAATGACCGGGACGCAAGCTTTGATACGCACATCATTTCCTCGCCAGATCGCAATCGTGCCGTGAAAACAAAATCACGCCTTGCGGCTCATACGGGCATTCGGCGGCGCGACGGATCGCCGGATGACGAGCGATGGTTCTACGACCATCCGTCGCGGCGCACCGGCATAGCGGCTGGTTACGCGATCGATCAGCATTTCGGCGGCGGCCGACCCGAGCGTGTACGTCGGTTGAGCGATCGTCGTTAGCGGCGGCTCGAGCAATTGTGCCCAGCTCGGATCGTCGAACGAAACGATGCTCACGTCATCGGGCACGCGCAGCCCCAGTTCTCGCAGCGCGAGCAACGCTCCGAGCGCCATCGGATGATTCTGAACGAACAGGGCCGTCGCACCGTCCGGCGCGGTGCACATCGATAGCGTATGCGCACGGCCGCTTTCGAGTGAGAGATCGCCGAGCCGAACGCGTGCGCGGTCGAGCGGAACGCCCAGCCGATCGAGTTCCTGTTCGAAGCCTGCGAGCCGATCGCGGCCGACGGTCGTTTCCCCGGCTACGATAACGCCGATACGCGTATGTCCCGCAGCGACAAGCACTTCCGCGGCCAGCGCCCCCGCGCGCTCGTTATCGACGACGACGGCGTCCGTCGCGACGTCTTCGACATAGCGGTCGAGGCAAACGACCGGAATATCCTCGGCGATAAGCCGATGGAGCGACTTGCCGCTCAGCGTGACCGGCAGATAGATGATGCCCTCGATGCGCTGAGCCAACATTGCCTCGAGATTGTCGCGCTCGCGTTGGACGTTCTCGCCCGAGTCGCTGAGCAGCAGCCCGTAGCCGTTCTCGCGAGTCACGAAGTCGATCGCTTTGAGTACTTGAGCGGTAAAGGGATTCGAGACGTCGGCGACCACGATGCCGAGCGTTTCGGACTTTTGCCGGCTGAGCGCGCGAGCGCGAAGATCGATGCGAAAATCGAGGTGTTCGACCGCTTTGAGCACCTTGAGCCGCGTAGAATCGGCAACCGCATCCGTGTCGTTGAGCACGCGCGACACGCTCGCCACGGAGACGCCTGCGAGGCGCGCGACATCGGTAATCTTCGATCGAGGCTGGCGCATCTTCCCCGTGATTCCACGCGCATCCCGAAGTACCGTGTAGTCGCCGATTTCGTCGGACGAATAAGGACGGTCCCCTCTTATCGTTAGATTCAAGGTCGCGAACATCTCAGGGGGCTACGACGAAGGCTCTCTCTCTCGGCCGGTTGTGGAGCTTCGCATCAGCCAGCTACGGGCTTGTGTATCGAGCACGCTACGGACGATTTCGAGATAGCCCTCCACCTGCCAAGCGGATCGGCCGATGAACAGGCCGTCGATGTGCGGCTGCGCCGCTAAACCTGCACAGTTCTCTAAATTGACGCTACCGCCGTAGAGAACGCGCAAGTCACGCCCCGTCGCATCGCGTAAGGATGCCTTGAGGAGCGCATGCTGTTCGTCGGCGAAAATCGGGTCGGCCGGCGTGCCGCCTTCCCCGATCGACCACACGGGTTCGTACGCGATCACCACGCGGAAAGCGTCTTCAGGCCCGACCTGCGACAAGGCGGCCCGAGCTTGGCGGCTTAAAACTTCGACGGTTTGCCCGGCTTCATATTCCTCGCGCGTATCGCCGACACAAACGAGCGGCGTCAAGCCGTGTCGCAGTGCAGCCGCCACCTTCAGCGCTACGGTCTGGTCGGTTTCTCCAAAGTGCGTGCGTCGCTCGCTATGGCCGATCTCTGCGATCGTGGCGCCACAATCGGCCGCCATCGCGCCAGAAATCTCACCCGTCCAAGCACCCGATTCGGCCCAGTGTAGATTCTGCACGCCAACGGCCACGCGGGAATCTTTGAGAATGTCGGCGACATCTGCTACCGCCGTGAACGGCGGAACAACGAATAACTGCACCCCCTCGCTTCGAGCGAGCGCGGACGCTGCAAGCGTTCGAGCGAAGCTCCTCGCCTCAGCGCGCAATTTATTCATTTTCCAACTCGTACCGATCCAGTGCTTATCAAAAGTCATGAGCGTGTTCCCCACAGGAACCGCTCGGTTCGAGTCGGCCGAGCGGCCGGCCCTTTCGGCGCGTACTGCGGCAACTACGGAAATAGTAAGCGATTCGTAAAATACAAAGCGAATAGATCGGACTGTTTAGCTTCCGTTGCGTTCGTAGGACGTGGAACCGCCCTATGCCGGCAGTTCCGACGCCCTTCACAGCCAACGCTTCTACCGGGCAATTCAAGGTACAGTAGTTCCGTTTGGTTTTCCCCGACCGCACGGGTTAAAGACCTCGGAGTGCCCGCACTCAAGGTCAATGAGGTTTTGTATGAGCGAACTACACCGCATATCCGTCCATCCAAAGCAATCGGGCGGCCGGCCGTGCTTGCGCGGGTTGCGCATCCGCGTGAAGACTTCGCGCAACGGAAGATTATGGCGGAATTTAGTCCGATCGTGATCTAGATCAGATTGCCGAACACGCGGCGACAGCCACTACTCGCATGGTTCGAGAGGGCACTGCCGGATGTGATATCGGCGATCCAACGCGTTGAAACGCTG
>CAXTIY010000446.1:0-2793 GCA_964244215.1 uncultured bacterium | reverse complement strand
TAATAATCCAATCTCTTACTACCGGTTCAACGACAGCGGTTCGACGGCGCTCGACAGCTCAAAGAATGGCTTGAACGGAGCGATCGGGTCGAGTGTTACTAAAGGTGTTTCGGGCCTCGTTGCGAGCAGCAGCGATACCGCCCTTGGGTTTCCGGGGACCCGTAGCGCAGCCGGCACCGTCGTCGTCGCACCGAGCAAACTGTTGCAACCCCAGTCCGCCGTAAGCATCGAGCTTTTTCTTCGATTCGCGCGCACGCCCGCAGATTACGCCGTTCCGGTTAGCTATGGTAGCGACTACGCATCAGCGCCTTACGACCTATATTTCAAAGGAGGAAAGATTGGCGCACAGTTTACGTTGACTTCGGGACTTCTCACCGTTTTTTCCTCGAATGCCTTGCAACCGAACACAACCTACGATGTTGTAGCTACTTTCAACGGCACGACGGCGCGTCTTTATCTCAATGGCACGGCTGTCGGAATCTCGACAAAGGCGGGGACGCTGAGCGCTTACGATACGACTCATGGCTTATCCGTCGGCGATGACGCGGGCTTCAGCGACCCGGGGTATGCGGGCACGATCGGCGAGGTCTCGGTTTATGGAACGGCGCTCGCTGCAAGCGATATAATCGCACACTATGTGGCATCTCAGAGCGGCGCTGCGCCAACGCCTACGCCTACTGTAGTTCCTACAACGAATCCGACGACGAATCCGACCTCCGCACCGACGTCGACCCCGATTTCCCAACCGCAATCCTCATACGTCGATTGGTCAACATTCGCTTTCGACATGGCGCGCACCGGAAACAATCCTTCGGAAAACACACTCGGCCTCGGAAACGTCTCTAGCCTTAAACTTCTATGGTCGCACAACTTGCCGGCAGCGATAACGTCGCAACCGATTTTAGCCTCCGCCGTAAACACGTCTGCAGGCTCCCTGAACCTTCTCTATGTTGGATCGACGGATGGAACGTTTGTGGCCCTCGATGCGGACACCGGCAGTGTTGTGTGGCAGAACAAATTCGGTTCAGTGAGTTACAGTTGCGGACAGACCGGCGTCAATCGTAGCGCTGCATTCGATCGAACCTCGAGTCGCGTCTACTTTGAGGATGGTCAGGAACATTTGCACGGGCTCGATATGAGTACCGGCAAAGAAGCCACGGGTTGGCCGGTCACCGTTGGCGGCACGCCCGGTCTCGACTTACCTCATGGCGCTATGAACTATAATCCCAGCAATCATTCAATCTACACGACGACGTCTTCCTCATGCGACATCTCACCATGGCATGGGAGCATCGCTGCAGTAAGCACCCAAAACGCAGCCGTAACGAATACCTTCTTCACCGTACCGGGCGGAAGCGGAGGAGGCATCTGGGGGCAAGGTGGCGTTTCGATCGATTCCGGCAGCGGGAACGTATTTGCAGCGGTCGGAAATGCGGATACGTCCGCCGGGGCTAGCCAAAGTCTCGACTATAGCGAGAACGTTCTTTCCCTCACGCCGAGCCTTAGCCTGATCGGCGCAAACTATCCCGGCATCCCGCCATACAACCTTTTGCCGGGTTCCACGCCTCAAGGTCCCGAGGACGATGAAGACTTTGGCGCGACGCCGGTGCTCTATACGGGTCCCGACGGTTCGTCTTGCGCTGCGGCGATTAACAAGTCTGGCCTGCTCGTACTTTACAATCGGGCCAACATTGCGGGCGGATACACGCAATATCTTACCGTTAATCCGCCGACGGACGACGCGGATTTAGTCGGCTTACCGGCTTACGCGCCCTCTACGTCCCTGCTCTACGTTCCGCTCCCAAACGACTTTGCGTCGGGAAGAACAACTTATGTACACGGTCTCGCCGCGTTCAAAGCGCAAGCGGGCTGCACGGTAAACGGCACGCCGGCATGGAACACTCAGTTCGGCATACTGCCGTCACAAACATCACTCGACGATCCGCACTCGCCGCCGACGATCGCCAATGGGGTCATCTTCGTTGGCGACGGACCGGGCGATCACACGTACGCTCTCAACGCCTTAACAGGTTCGATGCTTTGGACGAGTCCAAGCATTTCCGGCGCGTACGTACCACCGGTAGCCGATCATAACCTATATGTCGCTTCTTATGGTGGAACGATTTCTGCGTTTGCGACCGCTTCGAACGTGACACAAAATCGGCGTCTCCATGGCACGAGCATCATCGCAACGGGTAGGGTCGCGCCGCGGCAAACGCGTTGGTCGCAAATCCTTCGAGAGTTTCGCCGACGCTTTTAGAAGGCGTTTGCTTACACACGGGCCGATCCAAAGCCCAAGCCGGCTGCGACTTAACCGGTGCGCCGGGCGGCCCGAACCGGGCGGCCCGGCTGATCGAACAGGCGTTACTCCGTCGCGTTCGACGGCCCGACGGTGACGCGCGGTGAAGATAACAATCGCTTCATCCTAAGAAACGGCAGCTCCAAATACTGTCTCGAGATCGCAGCAATCGCAAATGCAACCGGGAGCACGAACGCGGCCCTTAACACCGCGATGATCAGCGAAGCCGACGATGCTAAAGCTGGCGTGAGCGTTCGTGCAGCAAAATCGAAGGCGTCGATTAGCGGCACGTGAATCAAATATAGGCAAAAGCTGTAATCGGCCGAGACACGCGCAAAGCTCGAGCGAAGTGGAGACACCCACCGGTTACCGGCGTATGCGACGGCAATCAAGACCATTGTGCCGAAAAGCAGATTGAACTGTGTCACCCGTAGCACGATGCTTGCCGCTCCGCTGGATTTAGCGATGCCAAACGGTATGCACACGACCAGAAT
>CAXTIY010000445.1:0-2794 GCA_964244215.1 uncultured bacterium | reverse complement strand
TCGATCGGACCTACGAGCTTCGCCCGTTCTTTAAGGAGTGTCTCTATGCCGAAGATGACGGCCATGCAAGCAGCCGTTCACGTTCTTGAGAGCGAGGGCGTGGAACTCGTGTTCGGCGTGCCCGGCGCCGCCATACTTCCGCTGTACGAGGCCTTGCGGCTAAGCAAGATCCGGCACGTACTGGTGCGGCATGAAGAGGGCGGCACGCATGCGGCCGAGGGTTATAGCCGCGCCGTCGCGGGCAAGATCGGTGTCAACATCGGCACCTCGGGACCGGCCGGGACGAATATGATCACCGGTATGTATTCGGCGATCGCCGATAGCGTTCCGATCCTCTGCATCACGGGTCAAGCGCCGCGCGCGAAGCTGCATAAAGAAGATTTCCAGGCGGTCGATATCGCCGCAATCGCGGCGCCGGTCGCGAAATGGTCGATCACGGTGATGGAAGGCGCACAAGTGCCGTCGACGTTCCGCAAAGCGTTCCAGATAATGCGCTCGGGGCGACCGGGGCCGGTGTTCATCGATCTGCCGATCGACGTGCAAAAAGAGATCATCAACTACGATCCCGAGACCGATGCTCCGCTCCCGATCGACAAGCCCGAACCCAACGCGAAAGCGATCGCGCGGGCCGTCGATATGCTGTTCGAAGCGGAACGGCCGTTGCTCATTTCCGGCGGCGGCGTCATCAATGCCGAGGCTTCGGCCGATCTCGTGCGGCTTGCAGAATTAGTCAACACACCCGTTATTCCGACGCTCATGGGCTGGGGCACGATCCCCGACGACCATCCGCTCAATGCGGGCATGATTGGCTTGCAAACGCAGACCCGCTACGGTAACGCGACCTTCTTGAAAAGCGACTTCGTGCTCGGCATCGGCAACCGCTGGGCGAATCGTCAGACGGGCAGTACCGACGTGTATACGAAGGGCCGCAAGTTCGTTCACATCGATATCGAGCCGACGCAAATCGGACGCGTCTTCAGCCCCGATCTCGGCATCGTCGCAGACGCAGGCGTCGCGCTGCGCGCGCTGATCCGCGAAGTCGAACAGCGCGCGAAGATCGGCACGTTACCCGACCGCAGCGAATGGGCCGCGGAAGTCAAAGAGCGCAAACGCACGATGTTGCGCCGCACCGATTTCGACAACGTGCCGATCAAACCGCAGCGCGCGTTTCAAGAGATCAACGCCGCTTTCGACGACGATACGCAGTTCGTCACGGCGATCGGCCTCTATCAGATCGCGTCGGGTCAATTTCAAAAGGTCAACAAGCCGCGTAATTATCTCATCTGCGGCCAAGCGGGTCCGCTCGGTTGGGAAGTCTCCGCGTGCACGGGTGCCAAGCTCGCCAATCCCAAGAAGAACGTCGTCGGGATCCTCGGCGATTATTCGTTGCAGTTCATGATCGAAGAGCTCGCCGTTGCCGCGCAACATAAAGTGCCGTTCGTTTTGATCTTGCTCAACAACGCGTATCTCGGACTCATCCGCCAAGCCGAGATGAATTACAAGATGGATTACGAGGTTTCGCTCAGCTTCCAGAATATCAACGCGCCCGAACTCGGTGAATACGGCGTCGATCACGTTAAGGCCGCGGAAGCCTTCGGGTGCCGCGCGATCCGCGTCTTCGAGCCGGATAAGATCGCTGCGGCGATCGCCTGGGCGCAGCGCGAAGCGGCCGAACACGGCGTGCCCGCGCTCGTCGAGATCATTACGGAACGCATCACCAACATCTCGATGGGTGCCGAGATCGACAAGATCAACGAGTACGAAGAGATTCTCGACGTGCCGGCCGTACGCGTTCCCGAGAAGGAACTGGTTCGCTCGTAGTGCCGAAGTTCGATGCTAATCTCACGATGCTCTATAACGAGCTCGATTTCATGGATCGCTTCGCCGCGGCGGCGAGCGACGGTTTCGAGGGCGTCGAATATCTCTTTCCGTACTCATACGCAAAGGCGGATCTCGCGGACCGGTTAAAGTCCGCGGGGCTCGCGCAAGTGTTGTTCAATCTGCCGGCGGGCGACTGGGCCGCAGGCGAACGCGGCATCGCGTGTCACCCGGATCGCACGGACGAGTTTCGCAAAGGCGTCGCAACGGCAATCGATTACGCTACAGCGCT
This sequence comes from uncultured bacterium, assembly GCA_964244215.1. Lineage (GTDB taxonomy): Bacteria > Vulcanimicrobiota > Vulcanimicrobiia > Vulcanimicrobiales > Vulcanimicrobiaceae > CAXTIY01. The sequence continues at coordinate 684 of CAXTIY010000445.1, read as the reverse complement.
CGGCTGTACGCAAGTCAACTGTCTCGCGGGTAAGGTGCCTGCCGGTGTCACTAACGAAGCGGCCAAAAGTACGTTCGTCGACAACTTGCGGTACGCGGCGCCCGAACTCGAACGCGCGGGCGTGACGCTCCTCATCGAGCCCATCAACACGTACGATATTCCGGGCTTCTTTCTCAGCGGCACGCCGCGATCGCTATCGATCATGGAAGAAGTCGGTTCGCCCAATCTCAAGCTGCAGTACGACATCTACCACATGCAGCGTACCGAAGGCGAACTCGGCGCGACGTTCGCGAAGAACGTCGCGCGTATCGCGCACGTGCAAGTCGCCGATAATCCGGGGCGCCATGAACCCGGCACGGGCGAAATCAACTATCCGTATTTGTTCGAACAGATCGACGGCAGCGGCTATGCGGGCTGGGTCGGCTGCGAATACGTTCCCCTTGCGAAAACATCCGACGGGCTCGGATGGATGAAAGGCCGCCATGAGTAAGATCGGTTTTATTGGCCTGGGAATCATGGGCCGTCCGATGGCGGGCCATCTGCAAGCCGCGGGTCACGAGTTGTTCTTATTCACGTACGGTCCGATGCCCGAAGAATTAACGAAAGCCGGCGCCACCGCGTGTGCTTCGAGTAAAGCCGTCGCGCAAGCGGCCGACATCATCATCACGATGGTTCCCGACACGC
>CAXTIY010000444.1:0-2800 GCA_964244215.1 uncultured bacterium | reverse complement strand
TTTGGCTGGGGTGGCTGGATTCGAACCAACGAATGCAGGATTCAAAGTCCCGTGCCTTACCACTTGGCGACACCCCAATAGCCTTACGACGCAAGGCTTTCGCGTTCGTCGATTCGTCTTCGAGCAGCGGTAGTACCGGCTTAAAGAGAACCGCCTGCGAAACCGAAGGGCTGCATTCCGAACGCGAGACCGATTTCCCGTCTTACGGAGCGGTGGACGGCATACTCGCGGGCGCACCGAGCGCGGCGCTCGGTTCCGCACCGGATGGTGAGCTCGAGGGAACGGCGGCCCCTGCGGCCACTGCGCCCGGGGAAGGTGTCGTCGTTACGGCAACGGGCGTTTGTAAGGCGGGGAAGCCTTGCGCTAGCCGCGATCGGCTGAGGTGTCCGTACTTCGTGGAGCCGAACCGCCCGGCGATATAGTGGAGCATCGCGATCGCGTGCGTTCGCCCATCGGAAAGCTGTACTTCGGCATAGAGCTGTTCGAGGTGGAACGCGGTCGGCGCGAGCCAGCCGTCGCGTGGGTAGCGCGCGTCCCACGCGTGATACGAATCCTCGAGGATAAGTGCATCGTGTAAGGCGTCGGCATCGGCCAGGGTGTGCGCGTGCAAGCGGCGGCCGAGGTCGCCGATGCGCATGCGGATGCCGAGCGCGCTCATCTTCTGCTTGCCGAAATACTCATCGAGGGGCGCGGCGGATGCGTCGACCGGCGGCTTCGCTTGAGCGGCCAGGGTGAATAACGGTAAAGCGACGAGCAAAGCCGTCGCGCGAATAACGTTCATGCACAATAGTCTTCGGCACCGAGTGGCCCGAGTCGAGCATCCTCGAGCATATGAAAATGCTCCGGCAGGGGAACCGGAGCATCTGGGATCCGTAAGAGGCGTCGGGAATGCTGTGTTACGAGCTCGCGAGTCGGGAGCTTACGCGCTTGGCTCCGAGATAACGCGCGGCCCAGTAGTGATCGCGCAGACGGCTGATATGCACGCCGTGACTCGAACTATGAATGAAGCGGCCGGTGCCGAGATAGATGCCGACGTGCGACGGTCCGGGCAGGTAGGTCTGGAAGAACACGAGGTCACCCGCGACCATGTGGCCGCGTGTGGAGTGTCCCGCGTAAAACTGCGCGTCCGCCGTGCGCGGTAACGCGATACCGAGCATGCCGAAGACGTGCTGCACGTAACCCGAGCAGTCGAAGCCCGAGGGTGAGGTCCCGCCGAAGACGTACGGGGTTCCGATGTAGCGCATCGCATTTCGCGTGAGCGACATGGCGATGAGCGACGTCCGGCTTACGATCCCGCGCGCGAAACGGTGTATCGTATCGGACTTTTCGAGTGGATCTGCGGCGAATACGGGCGCTCCGCGACTCTTCGAAGCGGACCACATCTGCAGATCGGCATCCGCGGTCGGCATTTCCGAAGCGGTTCCGACGGCGGCGCTTGCCGGCAGGTCGAACGTCCCGCGGTGAGATTCGGCCGCATCGGAGCTCAGTGCGAGCATGGTACCCGCGGGTAAACGCTCCGTCGCGCCTTCGATATCGTTGAGCCGGGCGAGCTCACCGAGGCTGATATGGGCGCTGGTCGCAATCGAGGCGAGAGACTCGCCCGGAGCGACGCGATGCTGTTGCGCGTTCACGCCCGCGCTAGCGGCGAGCGATGCATTGCCGAATAGTAATACGGCAATAAAGCTCGTTAAAAGCGGTCGATACAATGGCTCCTCTTCCCACGCTTGCGAGGTTAGTTGACGGGTTCGGGCTCAGAGGTAGCCCTAGCGCCGACCGGCGCATTCACCCCACCGTGGAATCCCCCGCTCCAGATTTGTATTCCGGACTCAGCGATTATCTAGTGGTTATTACACGGGGCCTACAGCGGCCACGCGTCGGCGTGATGCTCATCACATCAAGCGTATCGGCAAACTTGAATCTTCGGATAACGTGTCCTGCGTACTTTCGGATGAAATTCGCAGAGCTATCCCAGAAATCGTTCGACCTCGGCCACTACTTCGTGCGCGAGCCGATCGATTTGCGGCGCGTCGTCGCCTTCGATCATCACGCGAATGAGGGGTTCGGTGCCCGAGGCCCGCACGAGAATGCGGCCGTCGCTCCCTAAGATGCCTTCGACGCGGGCGATGGCCGCAAGCACGGCCGCGCTATCCAACACGTCTTTGCGCGGCGTCGAAACGTTTAAGAGAATTTGCGGCGCAACGTGGAGGGCCGACGTTAATTCGCGTAGCGACGTCGCGTCGCGCGCGACGATCGATAGCAGCGCGATTGCCGTCGCCGGCCCGTCGCCCGTCGTATTGCGAGCGAGATCGATAACGTGCCCCGATTGTTCACCACCAAACGAAAATTCGCCGTCGCGCATTAATTCGAGTACGTAGCGATCGCCGACGGCGGCGCGCAAGAGCGCGATGCCTTCGGCTCGCAGAGCGCGTTCGAGACCGACGTTGCTCATGACGGTGCCGACGACCGTATCGCAGATGAGCTCGCCGCGGCGCTTCTTCTCGCGCGCGAGCACGAGCATGACGTGGTCGCCATTCTTGAGCGCGCCGTCCTCATCGACGAAGAGCGCGCGATCGGCATCGCCGTCGAACGCGACGCCGAGCACGTGAGCGCTCGGCCGTTGCGCCGCGAGTTCGCGCACGCGCGCGGAGAGGCCCGTCGTGTCGGTCGAGCCGCACGCGACGTTGATGCGCGAGCCGTCGTCTTCGGCGTTGAGTGACTCGACCGTCGCGCCCAGGTGCCGCAGTGCCCGCGGCGCCACGTCGTACGCCGCGCCGAACGCGGCATCGACGACGACGGTCAA
>CAXTIY010000443.1:0-2817 GCA_964244215.1 uncultured bacterium | reverse complement strand
CTGCGTGTTTCGCTTGATAGAGCGCGATGTCGGCCTGTTCGATGAGCGTATTCATCTCGGTGCCGTCATCGGGATAGAAGCTGATGCCTATACTCGCGGTCAGCCGATGCAGGCGTTCCCCGTCGTCGATCGGCACACGCGCGGTTTGCATGATCCGCTCGGCGAAATGAATCGCGTCCGCGGCGGTCGCGACGCCGGCTGCGATGATAACGAATTCGTCGCCGCCGAGCCGCGCGACCGTATCGCTTTCGCGTAGTGCCTCTTGCAAGCGCGCGGCGATCACCTTAAGCACGGAATCTCCCGCAGCGTGGCCGTATCGATCGTTCACTTCTTTGAAGCCGTCGAGATCGAGAAAGAGCACGGCAAAACGTTCGCCTCGGCGCTGCGAGGCGAGAATCGTTTGGACGAGGCGGTCGTAGAGCAAGACCCGATTCGGCAATCCCGTCAATGCGTCGAAGAACGCCAACGCGTCGAGCCGGTCGCTCTGAATCGAACGCTGAATCGAGGAGGCGATCAGCTGACCCGTCAGTTTAACGAACTCGATATTTTCCGAAGTGAACGGCACCGTTCGCACGGCGCGGCCGATGAATCCGATTGCGCCGTACGGCGAACCATCGATCGCGATCGGGACCGCGATGTACGAGCCGCCGCGAGCGTAATTCGCGACGCCTCGAGCTCGGCTCTCCGCTTCGAAATCGAGAATCGTGAGCACTTCGTTGCTCCCGATCGCGCGGCCGATGTGCGTACCCCGCAGCGGATAACGGCCGCCGACGGGCAGATCGCTTGCGTCGTCGTCGGCCGCCGCGACGCTACACTCGGTGACGAGCTCGTTCGTCGCGATATCGATCTTGCTAAAGAACGCGCGTCCGAGCCCGAGCGGTTCGAGCCCCACGAGCAGCGCCGCCTCTATTTGCGCTAAGCGCGAATTCGTGGTCATCGATGCGATCAGATGGAGCGCGTGGAGTTGCCGCGCGTAATCGCGCTGCTGGGTTTCGCGCGTTTTCATCGTCGTGATATCGCGTACGGAAACGACGACGCGACCGACTCGTGCGCTCTCCCGGCCGAGGGATAGCGGCGTGGCACTCACCGCGAGCCAGCGCCGGCTTTCGTTTTTGCCGATGCCCATCACGACGTTACTCTGCGCTTCGCCCGTTTTTTGCGCGACGACTGCGGGCCAACGTTCGCGTGGAAAGGGAAGGCCCTCGGCATCGACGACGGCATCGTATTCTTTGCGGATGCCGAGCAATTCGTCTGCCATACGATTCGTGCGCAACGGCTGCAGGTTTTCGTCGAACACGATTACGCCGTCGCCGAGCCCGTCGATCGTCGTCTGCATTTCGGCACTCGCGAGCGCCAAGCGTTCGTTTACGATTGCGAGTTCGCGCGGGCTGCGCAGCGCTAGGGCTCTCGGGACGAGGCGCAAGAGAACGGCGGCCGTCGCGATCGACACCACTGCCGTAAAAGCTTTTACGGCGCCGTCGACCCAGTAATCGGGATGCCAGATCGTCCAGATCGCGAGCAAGTGCGTGGTACCGCAGGCGATGATGAAAGCGCCGAACATTGCGAAGAGCCATTTGAAGGGCAGATCGTGGCGCTTCGCGGCGAAGAACAAAAGCGTTAGCGGAATCGAAAAATACGCGAGCGCGATCAGGGCATCCGAGACGACATGCAACAGTAAGACGTTCCGCTGCCAAGCGAAACACATTCCGTGCGGCATGAAGTGGCTGAGAATGTACGCTGCGCTCCCGAACGCTCGAACGGGCCGGCCGGCGCACACGCGTCGAGCGGTCGTCCCAATAACAAAGCTATCGGGTATGGAATCCGCGTTATTACGGAGTTAAACTCCAGTCGAGCGCCTTCTCTCACGAAGATTGACGCGGCTCACAGCGTGCCGTCGCGACTAAGCGAGTGCTCGCGCGAGCCGCATCACGGCTTCACGCGCGGTCGCTTCATCGAGATCCCCGAAACCCAGACGCAGTGCGGCCGGACCCGAGCGCGTCGGGTACCACGGGTCCGCGGGCATCGCAAGCACGCCTTCGCGCGCACATGCTTCGAACGCGGCCGCCGTCGACAGCCGCGCGGGCAGTGGCAACCAGAGCGTCACGCCCGCTGCCGGCGGCACCACGCGCGCCCACGGTAGTTCGCGCTGCAGGGCTAGCGCGAACTCATCGCGTCGCGCGCGATACAGCGCTCGCGCGGCGCGCAAATGCTTCGCATGAGCGGGCGTCTCGAGGAATCGCCAGAGCGCCCGTTGCGAGAGCGTCGAGGTGAACGAATCGGCTCGCGTCTTGGCCGATTCGAGCGGCCCGCGCAGGCCGCCGCGCGCGTAAACGTAGCCGACGCGCAGCGCCGGGAAGATCGTTTTCGAGAGGCTCTCGATCAGTACGACGCGGCCGTCGGTGTCGTAGCTCGCCAGCGGCGCGGGCGCCGCGCCGTCGTACGTGAACGACCAGCCGGTCTGATCTTCGAGTATGACGACGTCGTAACGGCGCGCGAGTTCGACGATCGCTTTCGCACGCCGTTCGCCGAGCACCGCTCCCGTCGGATTTTGCGCGAACGGATTGATGTACAGCAACCGCGGGCGGTACTGAGAAAACACGCGCTCGACGTCGTCGACGCGGATACCGCCTTCGCCCGAAACGATTTCTACGTAGGTCACGCCCCGCGCATCGAAGATGCCGAGCGTCGGCGCATACGATGGCGATTCTGCGGCGACGACGGCGCGCGGTTCGAGCAACGTCGTCGCGACGATGTCGGCCGCTTGTTGTGCGCCCGAACACACCACGATGTCGCCCGCAGACGCAGCGACCCCCCGCG
>CAXTIY010000442.1:0-2826 GCA_964244215.1 uncultured bacterium | reverse complement strand
TGCGGCCCTCGGCGATGAGTTGCCGCCGTCGATCTGCGTCGATCAGGAGGGCGGCCGGGTCGCGCGCGTGCGCGGCGACGTGCCGATGCCTTCGATGCTGGCCCTCGGTGCGACGGGCGATGCCGTACTCGCCGAACGCGCCGGTGCGGCGCTGGCGAGCGTCTTACGCGGCATCGGGGCGAACGTCGACTTCGCGCCGGTGCTCGATCTGGCGCTCGATGGAGGCAGCACCGTCGTCGGTACGCGCTCGCTCGGCGACGATGCGGAACGCGTTGCGGAACTCGCTGCGGCGCTCGTACGCGGGCTCGAGTCGGGCGGCGTCGCCGCGACGCCGAAGCATTTTCCGGGTCACGGGGCGACGGCGGCCGATTCGCACGTTTCGCTGCCCGTGGTCGCGACGGATCTCGCGACGCTGCGCGCGCGAGAATGGCTGCCGTTCGCGCAGGCGTTTGCGGCGGGAGCACGGGCGGTCATGTCCGCGCATGTCGTCGTGCCGGCCCTCGACCCGGACCTGCCGGCGACGCTTTCGCCGCGCGTCTTGCGCGATGTCTTGCGCGGCGAACTCGGCTTCGCGGGCGTCTGCTTCACCGATTGTCTCGAGATGGACGGGGTGGCGGCGCACTACGGTACCGCGCGCGCCGGCGTGATGGCGCTCGCCGCCGGTGCCGATGCGTTGCTCGTCAGTCACGATATCGGGCGCGCCGAAGCTCTGCGCGATGCGGTCGTCGCGGCCGTGAGCTCGGGCGAACTGCCGCTGCGGCGCGTGGAAGAGGCGGCGGCGCGCGTGACGGCGCTGCGCCGAGGTCACGCCCGCATGCAATCCGTTTCGGATGGCGTCGATCCGGACGCCGTGGCACGCGAGATCGCACGGCGGGCGATCGTTCGCGTGCGCGGCGAACTCGCGCTCGTGCCCGAGCTTCCGATTACGATCGTTTCGTTCGAAGGTGCGGCGAGCGACGGCATTGCGGCGGCTACCGCCGAGCGGCCTTCGCTCAACCTCGCGCTGCGCAGGCGGCGCATGCGTAGCGAACTGCTGCGCGTGCCGCTCGCGCCCGAGCCCGCGATGCTCGAAGCGTTGCTCGACGTCGTGCGCGGTCAATCCGGGCGTCCCTTCGTGCTCTTGACGCGGCGCGCGCATCTGCATGCGGCGCAGCGCGCGGCCGTCGATGCGCTCCTTGAAGTCGCACCGGGCGCCGTGCTCGTGTCGATGCTCGAGCCCTTCGACGCCGCGTGTTTTCCGCAGGCGCGCAATCTCGCGTGTTGCTTTAGTGATGAAGTAACGAGCGTCGAAGCGCTGGCCGACGTGCTTTGCGGACGAGCCGCTGCGACCGGCCGGCTCCCGGTGCGCCTCGATCTAGCGCACGCGTGAACGCGACCGCGACGGTGGACGCCGTCATGCGTGCGGCGTGCGGCGTGCGATTCACGGCCGCGGTGTTGCGCATCGAACGCGCGGGCGGCGCCGTCTTCGAACGTGCGTACGGCACGCTCGACGATAGCGCGAACGCTTCACGCACGAGCGTGACGACCGCTTTCGATCTCGCGTCGCTCACGAAAGTCTTCGTCGCGACCGCGGCGTTACGAACGGTTGCCGCCGGCACGCTCGCACTCGATACGCCGCTGGTCGCCCTCGTACCGGAATGGCGCGACACCGCGCACGCGCGCGTCACGCTGCGCATGCTGCTCGCGCATACCGCGGGCATGCAATCCGGCGCCGATTATCGTACGCTGCTGGCGGAAAACGTCGAACGCTTCGCACTTCTTCGCGAGCCCGTCGCTCCTGCGGGCGAGCGCGTCATCTATTCCGATCTCGGCTTTATCGCACTCGGCGTCGTCCTGGCGCGCGCCTCCGGCCGCAGTCTGGCGAGCGTCGTCGCGGCGACGCTAAAGGCGCTCGGCTGCGAAGGCACCGCGTATCAACCGCGCGGCGAAACCCGTGCCGATGTTCCCGCAACGGAAGAAGATGCATGGCGAGGGCGCGTGCGCGGATGGGTCCACGATGAGAAAGCTTATCTCATGAACGGCGTGGCGGGTCACGCCGGACTTTTCGGCACGGCGGCCGACGTCGCACGACTCGCAAGAGCCTACCTCCGGCCCGAGGGCTCCCTGCCGCTTCCGCTCGCACGCGAGGCGCTTACGGAACAAGGGGCCGATCCCGTGTTACGGCGCGGGCTCGGTTGGGCGCTAAAAACGAGCGACGCGAATTCGTGTGGCGCGGCCATGAGCCGGACGACGTTCGGGCATACCGGCTTCACCGGGACGTGTCTATGGGCGGATCCGGAGCGAGACTTGGTCGTGGTTCTCTTAACCAACGCCGTCTATTTCGGCCGCCACGATTTGCGCGACGTGCGCTCCGCCGTGTGCGACGCCGCCGTTGCCGAGTACGCGTAGCGTGCGTGCGATCGGACTCATGTCGGGAACGTCGCTCGACGGGATCGACGCCGCGCTCGTGGAGCTGCGGCCGCGCTCGAACGGTTACGCCGTGCACCTCGAACGCTTTATAACCGTACCATTCGAACGCGAGCTACGCGAACGTTTACTCGGCGCGCTCGCACCGAACGAGCCGTCGCCGCGGCTACTCGGCAATCTCGATATCGAACTCGGCCGGCGCTTCGCGCACGCGGCGCGTGAAGTTGCGGGCGGAGAAGCCGTCGACTTCGTCGCGAGCCACGGACTGACGGCATACCATCGCGGCGAAGCGCAGCAGACGTTGCAGATCGGCGATCCTTATTATATTAGGGATACGCTCGGCGCGAGCGTCGTCTTCGATTTTCGGCGCGCCGATTGCGCCGTGGGCGGCGGCGGCGCACCGCTCGTGTCGTACGTCGA
>CAXTIY010000441.1:0-2834 GCA_964244215.1 uncultured bacterium | reverse complement strand
TCCGCATCGCGATACGTTACGCCTTTCATCAGTCCGATCAAGACGGGCGAAAGGCCGGCGTCGAGCGTGGCTTCCATCATCGCGTGAAGACCACGAGCGGCACGGTCGCGAGCCGGCCGGACCCGGCCTCATCGGTCCATGCGAGTTCCTCCACACGCCGGTCGTCGATGACGGAGGCACCGGGCTCCGTCGCGAGCGTGAAGTACGCCACGATCTCTTCGAGGCCATGTTCGAGCGGGTGTTCGCGGACCACATCGCCGAGCGAGACCCGGTCGCGGCGCGCTAAAATGCGACGGATCTGTAAGGCGAGCCGCGCTTTATCGATCGAGCGTTGCTCGAATAGCGCCCCCGTCGCCCCGTCGCCCGTACCTTCGAGAATCGCGCGATTCGCGATTTGCGATTTTGCCGAGGGCGCGAAGAGCGGGCGATCCATGATCAGCGCGATTTCGAGTCCCGCCTCGTCCACCTCCATCACGGCGTTGCCGCGCGGCGGCTCGTCGCGAATCGCGATCGCGTGTTGCTCGGCTTCACGAATGAGCGCGAAGATGCGCCGATTCTCGAGCATGACGCGGTCGTCGAGTAAGCGGCGGAGTTGTTCTGAGAGCCGAGCGACGGTTCGTTGCGCGACCTCTCCCGCTTCGAGCCAATCGTAATGCACCCGCAGCAAACGCCGATCGGGCTCGAGTTCCCGCACGGGTTCGAGGGCGAAGACTTCGTGCAAGCGGACCGACAACTCGTCCTGCCGCGCGGGCGACATGAGGAAATCCCAGAAGGCGCGGAAGCTGCGGCCTTGATCAGACTCGGCGATTGCGTCGCGATCGCCGAAGATCTCGTGCAGCAGCGCGCCTTTGCCCGCGTCCCACCTCGCGATGCGCTCGCGCGCGGAACGGTCGAGCTGTCGAAAGTTTTGCTCGACTTGGCGAAAATCGGAAAGCAGCTGGCGCGCCGTGCCCTCTACCTGAACGAATCGATCTTTAATTTGCGCGGCATCGAGAAGCCGGACGTCGCCGCCCCGGATTCGGGCGATTTCCGCGTCGAGCCCGGCTTTGCGTTTCTCGAGCTCGGCGATGCGAACGTCGGGATCGGTTTGGGTACCTTCCGTAATCTGCCGAAGTAGCTCGAAGATCGTCATTAGCCGCGACTCGGTACCGATGAATGCGCGCTCTTGCAGCCCGGCGAGCCATTCGATGACGCGTTCGGCGGCGGGCGTTACGTCGAAGTGTGGTTCGTCGCTTTGGGCAGGATAGTATTTGCGTAACCACGCGCTATCGTCGGAGGCCCAATCGTCGAGATACGCGGTTGCCGGCTGCGGGAAGGCGTCGTCGCCGAGGCCCGTCTCGCGGAGATGGTAGAGATAATCTTCAAGGCGTGAAGCGAGTTCGGCTTGCGCGAGCGTCCGCCGGTTCGGCGCGATGAAGGTTGCGCTTAAGAATCCGATAACGAGCGACGCGTAATCGGCACGAAGCAGCTTCCAGGCAGGATGTGTACGCCGTAACGCTTCGAGCCCGTGGTAGCTCGGCGTCGCTGTGGATTCCACGTTCGTCATGAGGCACTCCCCGGCGTTCAGCGTAGCTGACTAGTGTGCCAAGGGTGTGGCACGCTCGGCGCTATTCGATATCCGCGCGGGCAAATGCCGCTCCCGCTTCGCCACCCGGGAGCGCTTCGCGGAGTGCTTCCTGACCGGGATGCGAAAAGCGCGGGCAGAGGCGATGTAGTCACACCTGTAGTACATTGCGTAGTATGCCGCATCCCCCGATCTCCGTTCGGTTGAGCGACCGAACCTACGCCATCCTCTCGGCGCGCGCGTTAGCGGATGATCGAAGCGTTGGGCAGCTCATTCGCGAACTCGCCGAGAAAGGTGCTGCCGACTTGCGCCGGGCTCAGATTCGAGCGGAGAGCGAAGCGGTTTCCGCTCGTTATCGAAGTGACCCGAACGTTCGTGATTTTTACGACGAGATCGCCGCCGTCGGAAGCGAGGCGCTCCAAAGCGGTCTTCCGGAAGAAGAACGTTCGTAAGCGATGATCGCCGGAAACGTATTCGACTGTGACTGGCGCGAAGACGCCCTGCCGAACGAACCGAATAAGGCCGGCCGGCCGGCGATCATCGTCGAAGACACCGAGCTGTTTCCACCGGCTTTCCCGAATGTCGTGGTGGTAGCTTGTAGGAAATATCTCGACTTTGCAATTCCGTCACTGTCGGTACGAATAGAGCCCAGTGCGGCAAACGGTTTGGCTGCGGTTTCCTAGGCGGTCGCACATCAAGTCACCGTGGTTTTCGAAACGACGGCTCGGAACAATGCGGGGCACGATAGAACCGGATGCTCTAAGTGCGATCTCCGCCGCGATCGCAGAATCGATCGGCATCTCCTTACGGTGACGTGCTAATCTCACGCTCCTCAAAGATCCTCGGCGCGGCGTGGTGTTGCGGTGATCGGATAACATCCGAGCATGGGTGAGTACGAACGTAGCGAACGCATCGGCGCCGACATCGAGCGAACCGCGAACACCGTGAATCCGCGGCTGCGGCCGCCGCTCGAGTCCGGCAAGATCGATCGAGGCGCCGATCCATCCGGCTCGCCGCGCCGTCGGTCCGAGCGCCGTTCTTGGGTGCACGCGTGAAGCGTCGATCGAATCGCCGTCGATGAACTCGGCAAGGACGACGGTCGCGCGCAGCACGTCGTACGACACGACCAGATAATCGGGCAAGCTGCCGACGGCAAGGCGCTCGGCCATCGGAGCGTAGGCCGCTGCCGTCAAACGGTCCGAGGCAATGCCGCTAACGGCCTTCACTTGGATTTCGTGGCTGTGCCGGCTGCAGAGCGCATCGAGCAACT
>CAXTIY010000440.1:0-2838 GCA_964244215.1 uncultured bacterium | reverse complement strand
GGCTCGATGCTTTTGTTTTCGGCCGGTCCCCGGAGGGTCGCGACTCCGCCGTCCTCGTGGAACTCAAGCAGTGGAGCGAAGCCGCCGCGAGTGAATGGGACGACTGCGTCGAGACTTGGCTCGGTGGCTCCACGCGCAAGGTGCTTCACCCTTGCGTGCAAGCTCGATCCTACGCGCAATATCTCGAAGATATGCATTCGGAATTCGATAAGGCGAACGATGGGATCTCCATCGCGCCATGCGCGTGGCTGCACAACATGCATCCCGGTGCCGCCGCCGAACTGCGCGACCATCGCTTCGCACCCGTCCTTGCCGAGGTGCCGCTGTTTCTCGGCAGCGACGCCGACGCGTTCAAAGATTATTTCACGAAAACGGTAGGAGCCGGTGATGGGCTACCCGTCATGGAGCGGGCCTTGACCGGCAAGCACGCGCCTTCGCGGAACCTTCTCGAACAGACGGCGGCAATGGTACGCGGCGAGCCGCGATATCGTCTTATCGACGATCAGATTATCGCCTTCAATGCCGTCCTTGCCCTCGTTCGTCGTGCCCAGAAAGACAAACGCGAGCGCGCCGTGGTCGTGGTGAAGGGAGGCCCCGGAACCGGCAAGTCCGTGATTGCGCTCAATCTGCTGGGCGTTTTGTCGCAGATGGGCGCGAACGTGCAACACGCGACCGGGAGCAAGGCCTTCACCGAAAATCTGTGGCGGGTTCTGGGGCCACGTAGCAAAGCGCAAATTCGCTTCTTCAACAACTTCGGTCAATCCGAAACGGGAGCCGTCGACGTTATCCTTGCCGATGAAGCCCATCGTATTCGCGCGACGAGCAACCATCGTTATACGCGTAAAGAATTGAAGTCGACGCGCGCTCAGGTCGACGAGATCGTAGAAGCGACGAAGGTTGCGGTCTTTTTCATCGACGACCATCAAGCCGTTCGTGCCGATGAAGTCGGCAGCTCTCTTTTGCTCCGTGAGACGGCCGTCCGACATGGCGCACGCTTCGAGACGATCGACTTGCGCACACAGTTTCGGTGCGCGGGTTCGGACGAATACATCGACTGGGTCGACCAACTGCTCGAAATCCGTAAGACGGGTGTGACACGACTGGAGTCGCCGGAGTTCGAAGTTCGATCGTTCGACGATCCCATGGCGCTCGAAGCCGCGATCGAAGCACACACGCGAGCCGGCCGAAACGCGCGGCTCACGGCCGGCTACTGCTGGCCGTGGTCGATGCCGAACGCAGACGGAACGCTCGTCGAAGACATACGCATCGATTCGTTTCGGCGGCCATGGAACGCGAAGCCGGATGCGCGGAAGCTCGCGAAGGGCATTCCGAGTGCCCAATTCTGGGCGAGCGATCCCGGCGGCGTCCATCAAGTCGGCTGCGTCTATACGGCCCAAGGCTTCGAGTTCGACGTCGCTGGAGTCATCTGGGGTGCGGATCTCGTAATTCGCGACGGCGTTTGGGTAGGGCAGCCATCCGCGTCGCGCGACACCGTCGTTCGCACCCGTAGCGGCGCGCGCTTCACGGACATCGTGAAGAATGCCTATCGCGTCTTACTCACGCGCGGCATGCGTGCGTGCTACTTATGCATCTTGGATGATGAGACTCGCGCCTACGTTACCGAGCGAATGGCATTCAAATAGACAAGAGCCTGCTTGTGATGGCGACAGCTGGGCGACCATTACCGCCGGCTCGGAAGTCACGCGGCGCAACCGCAGTACGTGGGATTTGAGTGGTGCCCGGCGTCTCAGCGAGCTGCCGGCCACATAAGGGTGCAGCAACGCACGATGCAACGCACCGCCTCCGTACGAGCTAATCGGGCGCGCTCGGGTGGAGAGCGGCTCATTAAGAAACCAGAGATCGAACAGAACGAATCTGATCCGGAGAAACGGCGGATTCCGCGCGCGTATCCCCATTCTCATCGACGACCTCGATTTCATACGCTTCATCGGGTTGTCGAATACCTGAACGACAGCGCCTCGCGTGCCGCGCGCGAGCCCTCTTTCAGGCATGTCCAACGGTCGATCGCTTAGAGCCAAGCGTACGCATGTTGCGGAAGCTCGGCTCCGGGCGCTGCCGCCGGTAATCGTCGAGCGGCGCGCACTTGATGTCTACGAAGAGCTGATCGGATAAGCAAGCCGCCTACGAGCGGATGCGAGATTCGCTCGAGCAGTTGCACCTAGGCCGCGCACTGGAGACCGTCGATTCGCTTCTCGATCGGGCGGCCGGCGGTGAGATTACCACCGTTGATCTGCTCGACCAGCTTTTCACCGCGGAACTTGCGGTACGGCGCGAACGTAGTATATCGGTGCGCTTAAAGCTCGCGGGATTGCCGGCGGTCAAGACGCCGGCGCGGATCGAAGTCGAACGCGACGGTCGCTGGATCCCCATCCTCGACCTCTGAAGGCCGTTGATCTTTCTATCCTACCTACGGTACGATAGAAAGATGAGTACGAAGACCGCTAGTAGGAGCAAAGTGTCCATTACGCTCGATCCGAGCGTCCTGGACCGAATTAAGGCCGAAGTGGGCCCGCGCGGCGTATCCGAATGGGTGAACGAAGCGTCTCTTTTGCGCCTCCAGGGTCAAAGCTTTGCCCGGTTGCGCTCTGAACTCGGCGTCGTAATAAGCGAAGAAGTCGCCGCAAAAGTCGAGGCGGAATGGCCGGCGGACGCTTAATCCTCGATAGCGGCGCTCTCTCGGCACTCGCGGAAGGCGACCCCCGGGTCTCAAAATGGGTCGACAAGGCCAATAAAAGCAACATGCTGGTCTGCGTCCCGGCGCCCGTTTTGGCAGAAACATACACCGGGCGCCAACGAGAAGACGCGATCCTCAATCGG
>CAXTIY010000439.1:0-2849 GCA_964244215.1 uncultured bacterium | reverse complement strand
GCAGACGTGCCGTGTCGAGCGCTCGCGGCGTTCGGTTCTCACCCGCCACGATTACGTCCGCCGGATCGACGTCGTACGCCGCAAAGTCGACGGGCGCTCCCGAATACGTATCGAGCCTCACCGTCGTCGTCTTCCACGGCACGTTCGAGTCGCGCGCGTACAAGCCGAAGTACGCGTCCCATTGATGCTGATCGAGCAGCGGTCGCGCGGCGAAGCCGGGCGCCGTGCTGCCTGCGAGCAGAAGCCATAGCGCGCCGAGCGCGCATGCGATACGCAAGCGCTTAGAACGTCGCGTCGTAGTACAACGTACCCGCAGTGTTTTGAGGAACGCGAAAGCCGACCGTGTACTCGTGAGAGGCACCTTGTTGCAGAAGACCGGTGAAATTTTCGATACCGACGAGAGCCGAACTCCCCGAATCCGAGCCGAGAAAGCGACGCCGATTCGCATCTTCGAGGACGAACCGGTCGATCCGCGGCGCGAGCGCGTAGCCGACATGATTCGTCCATGCGAAGCGCACGACGTAATATTCGTCACTCGACTGCGCGAGCGCGTCGCTCGCGGTAATTCGATGCACGCTCACGATCGTCACATCGGTACCCGCACGTATGAAACCCGCTTCGGGTTCCGGTAGCGCCGGAGGTTCCTTGCAGCCGGCGAGCGGTGCTGCGAGCAGAACGAGCACGGCTGCCGAGCGTTTCACGGAACGCCCGTTCGGCGGTTCGCGCAGGCATCCCCCGCGCTGTTGGGTAAGCGCGTCGTATCTTGAATCGCGATTCCGAGCATCCGACGTCCGTTCGCTGCGATGCCTGTGGCCGAGAGGGCGACACCTCCAACGTACGCTCTAATACGTCGCTCTCCAAAGTGTTCGTCGTGGTCGTCGCCTGCGCGGCATGCCGCGCGCCGTTCGTCGTGCTTTCGCGAAATTAGTGTTCGCGCACGTCTCGCGCACGGCGATCGTTGCAGCGGCGCTGTGCTGCTCGCTCCCCTCGCTCGCCGAAGCCGCCCCAGCGCCGCAATCGCAGCGCACCGCTCCTGCGGTGCAGCGCTCGTATCGGCCGCGCGTGCCGCGCACGCCCGAACATGCAGAGTACGTCGTCGAAGTTAATCGCAAAGGCCAAGTCGCGCGCGTCCGCTCGGGTAAACCTTCGGCCGACCTCGCTTTCAATACGATGACGTACGGCAACGCGTTACAGGCTTTTATTCGCACGTCCGACGGACGCGCTCTGGCCGGCATTTACCGGCTAACCTACGACTATACGCCGAAGACGCAAAACGTACACCGTTCGGTCGCTCTCTTACGCGCGGGCGGCGTAAACGGCAATGCCGTCGGGGCCGTCGACCAGATGACCGCCGACGCACGGAACGAGCAATTGCAAGCGGGCCCGTCGCCGAAGCCGCTTCCCGATTTCGAATCGATTGAGAAAAGCCATTAGCACGCTCGCCGCAGCCGCCCTCGATCCCGTCGACCTGCTCGAGCGAACGGGACACGCGCTCGCGTTCGCTCCGGGCCCCTTACCGCCCATGGCGCTGCGCCGCATCGTCGAAGCGGGTCGTCTCGCACCTTCACTCTACAACACGCAGCCGGTTCGGTTCGTCGTCATACGCGAGCGCGAAGCCTACGAAACGTTTCGCCGCGGTTGCAACAAGTCACGCGACACGTTCGTCAAAGCGCGCAAAGTTTTTGCGACGGTGAATAAGCGATTGAACAATCCGGCGTTCGTCGCCGGGATAAATCGGCAGTTGACCGGGGACGTCTTGCCGGAGCACGGCTACGCCATCGTCACGTTACACGACGACGGCTTAACCGAAGCCGTCGAGGCTTGCGCCTGCGCACTCATGGCAATGCAGCTCGA
This sequence comes from uncultured bacterium, assembly GCA_964244215.1. GTDB lineage: Bacteria > Vulcanimicrobiota > Vulcanimicrobiia > Vulcanimicrobiales > Vulcanimicrobiaceae > CAXTIY01. Next base: position 995 of record CAXTIY010000439.1, on the reverse strand, counting down.
AGCGACCTCCCTCGGCCTCGCGAGCGCTTTCTCGAGTTGGGCGCGCGGGCTCGCTTTTCAAAAAGAAATGCTCGCGTTTTTGAACGTGCCGAAAGGCTTTAAGCTGTTCACGAGCCTGGTCGTCGGTAATGCGGTCACGCCGCTCGAAGCTTCACCCAAGAAGCGCCATCCATTCGACGATGTCGTTTCGTGGCTCTGATGCCGAGCGATCCAAAAGACTTCGACGTCATGAAATGGTGGCTGCGCAGCCGCGACGGCGTCGATGAAACCGTCGATCGGGATATCGCGCGCAGTTGTTCCACGAAAGACGGCTATCGGAGCGAAGAAGAAGCCCGCGCGCATGCCGCCATGAACGGCATGTCGGGCGTCCTCTTCACCTACCGCTGCACGTACTGCGACGATTGGCATTTAACGCGTCGCCGTACGTGAGGCGCTTACGGCGCTATTGCGACGTGCCGGTCGGATTCGCGTTCTTGATGTCACCGCACGCGACATACGTTTTCGCTTCAGGGACCGATTTATGGACGTTGATCGCGTACTGACCGCTTTCCAGTTGCGCGAGCGTCACACCCGTGAGCGTCGTCATCGAGACACCCTTGGCCGCACCCATCGAGTTCGTGCCTTTGGTGACCATTTTCAGCGGAAACGCCGGAGTCGGATCGAGCTTGGCGCACGAGCCCTTGTGGATGTGCGCCGGCTGCGGCATGTCCGGCGCGACATCGGTCATGACCGATACGACGACACCGGTCTTCGTTTGGCTTAGCGTGACGGTTCCCGTCTCATTCGAACCGTTCTGGGGGACGAGCGTTACCGTTGCTTGCGACCCGGCGGCGCCTCCGGGCGTCGTGCCTGACGCGCCGCCCATCGTGCCCATGCCGCTGTCCATCGGAGCAGGCGACATCATCGGCATGGCCGACATCATCGGTGCGGGCGATGACATCGGTTGCGCCAGAGCGGCTCCTCCTAGCGCGAGCGTAACCGGAATAGCGAGAAGT
>CAXTIY010000438.1:0-2859 GCA_964244215.1 uncultured bacterium | reverse complement strand
CATCAAACCGAAGCTGAGCGCGAGCCCGAGCGCCACCAAAATTAGGATCGATGCGATACTAATGCCGTTGAAAAGCTGGCTCGCGAAGAGCGTGGTTTGCGTCACCTACATCACGCAAGACTTGCCGGGAAACGAGAGCGGGTCGTACGGTTGCGGAACGAGCGGCTTCTCCGAATGCCATACGATCTTGAACTGGCCGTCGGGCAGCAGTTGACCGACGTAGGCCGTCTGCGTCAAGCTCTGATTCGAAGCGAACTTCGTGCTGCCGGCGCCGACGTTGGTGTACGCGAGCGTCGCTGCGGCTTTGCGCACTTTCTCCGTATCGAAGGTGCCGGCTTTCTTCACGGCCGCTGCCCAAGCGTAGACATCGAGATAGCCGTGCGCCATCGGATCGTCGACGGGCGAACCCGGATATTTCGCTTGGTACGCAGCGACGAATTTTTTATTGGTCGGATCGGGCAGGCTCTGAAAGTAATTCCACGCGGCGTAGCTGCCCTCGAGCAGCGACGGCCCGATGGCTTTCGCCTCTTGTTCGGCGATACTGAACGACATGATCGGAAGCTTCGAGGAGGGTAAACCGGCGGCTGCCATCTGCTTGAAAAACGATACGTTGCTATCGCCGTTGAGCGTGTTGAAGACGATCTGCGGTTGCGCGAGTTTGATTTTGTTAATGACGGCGCTAAAATCGGTGCCCCCGAGCGGCACGTACTCTTCGCCCGCGACCGTTCCGCCGTCGTGCAAGATGTGCTTCTTCAGAATTAAATTAGCGGTGCGCGGAAAGACGTAATCGGAGCCGAGTAAGAAGATTTTCTTATCGCCCTTTTGTTCCGACCACTGAAGTGCGGGCAAAATCTGCTGATTCGGTTGCGCGCCCGAATACATGATATTGGGAGAGCATTCGTTGCCTTCGAATTGCACGGGATACCACAGAAGCGAATGGAAGCGTTCGAACACGGGAAGCATCGCTTTTCGGCTCGCGGAAGTCCATCCGCCGAAAACCGTCACGACCTTATCTTCCTGTATGAGCTTCTGCGCTTTCTGCGCGAACATCGCGGGATCGGAGGCGCCATCCTCGACGACGGGCTCGATCTTCTTACCGAGAACGCCGCCGGCCGCGTTGATCTGATCGATCGCGAGCATCGTCGAGTCTTTGACCGTTACCTCGCTGATCGCCATCGTTCCGGTGAGCGACTGCAATACGCCGACCTTCACCGTGCCTTCCGCGGCGAACGCCTGCGGGCTTGCGGGTGCCAGAAGCGCGGTTAGCGCGATAAGCGCCGTAGAACGCGCAGCGAAACGAGGCGTCATAAATGCACCATCCGTCGAAGCGAGAATTATTTCTCGGGACACTCATGTTCGCCGTTCCCGGCTCCAAATCGATTAGCCCCATGGTGCGCCGTGCTCCCGGTTTACTAGCAAATAGTCCACTCGGCGAGTCCTAAGCCGAAGTACGATCGAACAATTAAGCATGTATGTTCGATGCGACTGCGACTGGGACCGTAGGAGTCGCAGAGCCAAGCCGATGCCCGCATCCGTTCGCGCGCACGGCTTATCGGTACGGTGGTTAAGCGTTTTGCTGGGCTCGAGCGGCGACGCACGGCGGCAACGCACGTTCAACCGGCCAGCCGTGCTATGAAAGTCATATCCTTTCACGCTCGCGGCAGTCGCATTGCGACATTACGCTTATGTACTGCGTCCTTGGCGGATTAATCTAGAAACAGATAATTATGAATCACTTAAACGTTTCCACCCCGATCGCGCGCTCCCAGCGTGACGCTCTCGCTCTTCTCGAAAATTACTTCGAAAAACACGCGCCGGATGGCGAAATGCGATTCTCGCTGCGGGCTCCGGTCGAAGTGCCGGGTTTCGGCGTCCGTGTAACGCTTCAACGCGACGTCGTCGGCCAAGTCGCGGAACTCGGCGAGAAACGCCGCGCCTATACGCTTTCGTGGCGTCCCGCCGGTTCCGGCCCCTTCCCGCTTTTCAAAGGCGCCCTCGTCATCGATGAAGATGAAGCGACGCCCGGGCACTCGGTGCTCACGCTCGACGGACGTTACGAGCCGCCGCTTAGCGTTGCCGGCTACGTTTTTGATGCGGTTCTCGGAACCAAAATCGCTCACGCCAGTGCGAGCGATCTCGTCGCCCGGCTGAGCGACGCGCTGCACGAGGCGACCGAACGCGCCGCTTAGTCCTCCACAGTGCCGACGTCGCGACGCATCGCGAGGCACGCACGTGAACCTGGCGCGAAACGCAGGCAAACCCCGGCCGGCGTTCGTAGATAGAGAAGGACACGTGCGTGCCGACGACCGCGTAGCGCCTCGCTGAGCGACGCGTAGCACGAGGCAACCGATCGGGCCGCTTTTCGCGTCGCGATGACGGCGCTCTAGAGCCACTCCGATAGCGTCAGCTCTGCCGCACAAATGCTCAGTTCGCCGAGACGCGAGATGGCGAGCAATTCTCCCGAGAAGGCTAGCCGACGAAGCGCCGTTCGGCTATCGGAATGACCTGGAGGTCATCCGGGCGAGCTGAAAGCACTCGCTGGGCTTTCTTTGCGCTTTTCGACGATTTCGCTGCACCCGAATTGTCGAAGACGCGCAGCGCGTCAAGCTCATCGGCGACTGCACCAAGATTACGAAAGCTGCGTTCGTAGCGGCGGCGTACGGCTTCTGCCGGAACCGAGCGACCTTCAATTGCGGTCCGCTCGGCGTGCAGTTTTGGCGCTGCCATATCACTTTACTTGAAGTCCCTTGTCACGAAACTTCCGCAACGGAACGGCGACTGGCACGAGCACGGTACGTTTGAGTGCGCACGTTGAAAGGACGATGATGGAGCGCTACTTTTCCTCGGTTGTCATTCTAG
>CAXTIY010000437.1:0-2860 GCA_964244215.1 uncultured bacterium | reverse complement strand
GCATCATTGCCGCGTTCCACGAGACGGTCGCACCGAAATCATGGCCCACGATAATCGCGGTTTCGATCCCGAGCACGTCGAGCACACCGATGAGGTCACCGACCGTGTGAAACGACGTATAGAGTGCTGGATCACGAGGAGCCGAACTTTCGCCATAGCCGCGCATGTCTAGCGCGATCGCGCGATAGCCCGCTTCCGCCACTGCCTCCATCTGGCGCCGCCAGCCACGCCACGTATCCGGAAAACCGTGAACGAACAGCACGGTTGGACCATCGCCTTGCTCGACGACATGAAGAGAGACGCCGTTGGTGTCGATCGTGCGGTGCAGCAAGACGGTCTCCTCTTGCGGTCCGAGGTTATGGGAGAACTGCAAAGAGCTTACAGTGTCGGATACGTCGTGGCGCTCGGTTCCATTCCAGTTGACGAAATAGGCGATCGCCGGAGTTATGAATAGCTAGCGCGCCGACCCGCGCTAAGGTCATTTGATGTAACCCGCCTGCGTCATCGTGTGCAACACCTGCGATTGCGATAGCGTGAGCTGTTGATCGACCGTCGCGCTGCCGCTCAGGGCCTGGGCGAGGTTCCGCGTTACCGTGGTTCCGATCTGCTGGAACTCCGGGATGCCGACGAATTGCACGCCCGTGTACGGCACTTTCTTCAGCGTCGCATGGGTCGGATCGGCGGTTTGAATCGACGAGAGAATGATGTTGCCGTACGGAACGGCTTTCTTATATGCGGGATCGTTGAAGGTCGAAAGACGCGTTCCCGGCGGCACGTTGCCCCAGCCCTTGGAAGCCGCGATCAAACGGATGTATTTCTTATTCGTCGCCCAGGTCAGGAACTTGAATGCCGCGTCTTTATGCTTGGAAGACGATTCGAGCGCGAGCGACCAGGCCCAGAGCCAATGCGAGCCGAGCGGCGTCACCTTAACGGGCGAATAGGCAAAGCCCACGTCGTTTGCGATTTTCGAATTTTTAGGATCGGTGACTTGGCCCGACGCCGAGGTCGCATCGACCCACATCGCCGTCTTGCCTTGCGTGAAGTTCGTCTCGCACTCGGTGAAGCCGGACGAAGTCGCACCGGGTTCGCCGTACTGCTTGATGAGGTTGAGGTAAAAAGCGATCGCGTTTTTCGTCGGGCTCGTGGTCAGCTGCGGCTGCCACGCCATATCGAACCAAGAACCTCCGAACGTATTAATGACGGTCGTCATCGGCGCGCCCATTTCACCCCAGCCGGGCAAGCCGCGCAAGCAGATGCCGTACTCATTCTTCGCCGGAACATTTAATTTTTTGGCGAAGCCCGCGATCTGATCCCAGGTCGGATGCATCGGCATCGTGAGGCCGGCTGCGGCAAACGTTTTCTTATTGTAAAACGTCATCGAGCTTTCGCCGTAAAACGGCACCGCGTAGAGCTCGTCTTTGTACGAAAGGCCTTTCCGAATGGTCGGCAGCAGGTCTTCCCGATCGTAATCCGCTTTAACTGCGGAGCTCATCTTGGAGAAGTACGGTTCGAGATTATCGATCCACTTATTCTTCGCGTAGTTGGGCACTTCGTACGTGCCGATGGTCGCGACGTCGAATTGACCGCCCCCCGTCGCGACGTCCGCGGTAACCTTTTGCCGCAGCGTATTTTCCGGCAGGATCACAAAGTTGACCTTAATACCGGTCTTCTTCGTAAAATCGCTAACCGCGTGTTGCATATCGATCATCTGCGGATTATTGACGCTCGCGATTGTAATCGTCTGATCTTCAGCGACGGCGCGGGCAGGATGCTGGAAGACGCTGGAAATAGCGAAAGCGCCGAGCACGGTAGCGGCGGCCATTGGTCGATATAGGTTCAAAGGAAACTCCTGTCACCATTGGCGACGGCCCGGAACGCCCGCCTAATATTTCGTAGAGGGCGCATATAAATTAGCAATTATTTGTGTGAGTTGAGCATATCCTTTTGCGGGCGGCCGTTCGTTGAACTTGACGGAGCCACTGTGGTGGAGCGCGTGCCGCGGTCGAACTCCGTTCACTCGGGTTGTCCGGACTCATGCCCATGCAACCGAGCCGATTGCGGAAACTTCTAAATCCTGTCGGCCTCGTTTGCGCTTTGGTCTCATGATGGACCCTAACGGCCGTAGCCCGTCTTCTCGGCCGGGAAGGCGCATCGGTTGCGGTCGACTACAGCCGCCGAGATCACAAGCTCAGGCGGCAAAGCAATCGCCGTTCAGGCGAGTTTGCGCGAACCCGCCGCTCCGTTGGGGCAATCACGCCAATGGTCTAGCAACGGGTTGCGAAACCCGGTCTCCGTTGAACGCAAATTGGATGATTTTAACGACTTCCCGATCGTTCGCACGAAAATGCCACCAGAATACGGCCAAGCATTCGGTGACCTCGGCTTCCATATAGGCTTGAAAATAATTCGCCAACTTTAGCATGGCGAAGATCGTCGAGTTCGCCGGCGAGATGGCGATGCGGGCTTGCAACCGCGGCCAGTTTAGGGTACGCCTCTTTCAAGGCGTAGCTGCTTCAGGTGTCAGTAACTGTCGCTACGCCGCTTCTTTTTTAAGTCGCCGAAAATCGTCACGAGCTCGGAGTACGATTTCGTGGATTACGACACCGCAAGAACGCGATCAATTCCGCAATTTCGGCGCACGGAGTTACGTGGATAAGCACGGAAAGCAGTTGTGTGTGCGCACGTACGGCAGGTACGAACTCGCAATTTGTTCCAGAGTTTGTGGCAACCCGGTATCTGTCTTTTTGTCTGGAAATACATCCTCGCTATCTGAAAAGACCATTGCGAGATTGGCTGAGGCCGCGTGGCGCCAACTACTGCACGAGTTTCTTAAAGGCGCATCATGACTAACGTAATCTAC
>CAXTIY010000436.1:0-2872 GCA_964244215.1 uncultured bacterium | reverse complement strand
GCGAGCCACCCCGCGGGCGACACGCGGGGCGTGCATCCGGTGATCCGTTCCAGGCGCACGAGGAAAAGCGTCACGACGAGCGCTACGGCTACCGCCGCGAGCGCTTCGTCGCGCGTCGCGGTTACGACGAACCAGAGATAGATCGACAGCAGGGTGACGAACCACACGGCAGCTCGAACCGGTCGCATGCACGCCCTATACCCCAGGAGCGGCGGGCACGCAACGTCGGGTCGAAACGACCGCTCGAACGCTTCGCGGCGTTTCGATTCAATGTGGGAACGATAGGCGCGGTACGCTCTGGTACCAGCACATACAAAAGGATCTAAGGCATGCGCGCAGTCGTATACAAGTCTCCTAATAAAGTGGCCGTCGAGAAAGTCGACGATCCGCAGATACAAGAAGAAACCGACGCGGTATTACGCCTCACGACGGCCGCAATTTGCGGCAGCGACCTTCACATGTACGAAGGTCGCGCACCGATCGAAGCGGGCTTGATTTTCGGCCACGAAAACATGGGCGTTATCGAAAAAGTCGGCTCCGCCGTCCGTTCCGTCAAGGTAGGCGATCGCGTCGTCTTGCCGTTTAACATCGGCTGCGGCTTCTGTTTTAACTGTACGCGCGGCTTTAGCAACGCGTGTCTGACGGTCAATCCGCAATCGCACGGCGGCGGTTACGGCTATTCGGGCATGGGACCGCATCCGGGCGGTCAAGCCGAACTCGTGCGCGTGCCCTATGCCGATTTTAATTGCCTCAAGCTGCCGGGCACGCCGGGCGATGAGTTCGAAGACGATTTCATCATGCTTGCCGACGTGTTTCCGACGGGATATCACGCAACGGAACAAGCGCACGTCATGCCGGGCGATACCGTCGCGATATTCGGTGCGGGTCCCGTGGGCTTGATGGCCGCCATCAGTGCGAAGATTAAAGGCGCGTCCGAAATTTATGTAATCGACAATGTGCCCGAGCGGCTCGAACTCGCTCGGAAGGTCGGCGCGACCCCTGTCGACTTTTCAAAAGGCGACGCGGTCGAGCAGATCCTCGAACTGCGTAAGCCGCATCGCGAGAGCGTCCAAAACTTGAGCGCCGGAGCGGGCGATAAGATGCCGGGCGTTATGTGCACGATCGACGCGATCGGCTATGAAGCCAAACGCGCGGGCTCGAGCGACACGGATAATAGTAAAAAGCAAGATCCGACCCAGCTCCTTGCGGATCTCATCCGCGTGACGAATCCGACCGGTCACATCGGCTTGATCGGCGTCTACTTCCCGCAAGATCCGGGGGCGTCCGGCCAAGAAAAGAAGGGCAACTTCACGCTCGCCCTCGGGGATGCTTGGAATAAGGGCATCAGCATCGAGATGGGGCAGGCACCCGTGAAGAAGTACAACGTCTATTTGCGCGATTTGATTCTCGCCGGAATCGCAAAGCCGAGCATCATCGTGAGCCACCGTTTGCCGCTCGAGGCAGCGCCGCAGGCGTACGAGCACTTCGATCAACGTGCCGACGGTTACACGAAAGTGTTGTTAAAGCCACAGCAGAAGGCCTCACTGAACTAACCGCAGGGTACAGTGCGCCGTCGCCGACCTGAGCGGCGGCGCAACTGCGAGTGCTTTGCAGCAATGACGAATCACCCTTGGTTCCTCGCACAGCGCTCGCATGTGCGAGATTGCGTCATATCTTACAGACGAGTCAAGATTTGATAAGCAGTCCGGACCCTCGCTTGAATCGGATAGGACCTGTTTGCTAACAGGACGACGCCGATGCGTCGGCTCGGAACGAAGGCGACGTACGCACCGAAGCCGCTCGTCGAGCCCGTCTTGTCGATCAGCACATCGCGCAGCGCTTTTAAAGGCGGGTCGATCCTTCGCACGCGGTTATCTTCGAAGATCGTTCGCTCCGAGTTTCCTTGCAATAAGCTAGTTAACGATGTCGGATAACGGTACTGCTCCCAAATGAGGTCCTGCGTCATCGGCCCGAGCTGGTAATAGCCTTCGTGCGTGTTCGCGAGTGCGCGACGCAACTGCATCTGGACAGGTAATAAGCCCATGTTCGCATCGATGAAGCGAAGCATGTCGCCGGCGCTAGTTCGAACACCGTACGCTTCAGCAGCGAGTGGCCCCGGAGACATTCGCCTCGGCTTTCCTTCGTCCGTGTAGCCTTGCGCGTAACGCGCGATCTCGTTCGGCGGAACGACGAGGAAGGTACTCCGTAAGCCGAGCGGATCGAAGACGAGACGCTGCATCGACGAAGAAAAGCTATCGCCAAGTCTACTTGCTGCCGTTAGTCCTAACAGCATGATGCTCGGATTGGAATAGAGGCGGTAGGCTCCGGCGAGATGCGACGGCTTCCAGCGCCGAAAGTATGCGATCGCGTCGCCGTCCGTCCGGACGTCTTCCGGAAATTGCAGCGGTAAGCCGCCGGCGGTATGCGTGCCGAGATGCACCAGGCGTATGCGGTCGAAACTGGTGCCTCGAAGGCTCGGCAGATCTGCACTTACCGCATCGGAGAGTGCCAAGTGACCCGTCTCGGCGGCGTACGATACGAGGGTCGCGGTGAAGGTCTTCGTGATGGACCCGACTTCGAATAGGGTCGATGCGTCAACCCGCTTTCCGGTGGACTTCGACATAACGCCATAATCGAAAACGTAATCGCGTCCTCCGACCGTTACGCCGACGGCCATCCCGGGAATGCCGTACTGTTTCATGATCGGCGCGACGGCTCGCGCAACCACGGTCGCGGCGGAGTCGCGCGTCATTGCCACGGCGTCGGATGCTGGAAAGATGACGTCTGTAACGAGCGATGCGGCAAAGAAGCAAAGCAGAAGCCGGTGCAATTCGTTTCGCCGCTTTCGATGGAGATGTTGAGTATTCTGATG
>CAXTIY010000435.1:0-2874 GCA_964244215.1 uncultured bacterium | reverse complement strand
AACTCGGCGGTATGCGCGGACTCATGTCCGACCCGTCCGGCCGCATCCTCGAGATTCCGGTCAAGGCATCGCTCAAAGAAGGCCTCACCGTTCTCGAGTACTTTATCTCGACGCACGGCGCGCGTAAGGGTCTTGCCGACACCGCGCTCCGCACGGCGGACTCCGGGTACCTGACGCGTCGTCTCGTCGACGTGGCGCAAGACGTCATCGTCCGCGAAGACGATTGCGGCACGGCGCAGGGCATCACGGTGTACGACATCGGCGTGGGCAAAGAGATCATCGAACCGCTCTACGACCGGATCATCGGCCGTCGTTCGGCCGAGGATGTCAAAGATCCCGAGAAGCCGCGTACGAAACTCATCCAGCGCGATGAAGAGATCGATGAAGAGAAGGCCAAGGCCCTCATCGATGCCGGCATCAAGACGGTCAAGATCCGTTCGGTACTCACGTGTCAGGCGCGCGTCGGCGTTTGCGCGATGTGCTACGGCCGCAATCTCGCGACCGGCAAGAAAGTCGATATCGGCGAAGCCGTCGGCATCATCGCCGCGCAATCCATCGGTGAACCGGGCACGCAGCTCACGCTACGTACCTTCCACACGGGCGGCGTCGCGACCGAAGACATCATCACGGGTCTCCCGCGCGTCGAAGAAATCTTCGAAGCCCGTAAGCCCAAGGGTAAAGCCGTTCTCTCGACCGTCGCCGGCAACGTGCACATCACGGAAGAGAAGGGCAAGCGCGTCTTCGTCATCACGGACGACGTCGGCGAAGCGCACGAGTTCGACGTGCCGTACAACACGCGTTCGTACGTCACGGAAAACGCGCGCATCGCGATCGGCGATCAGCTCAACGAAGGCTCGCTCGACCCGCACGAAATCCTCGAACTGCGCGGTAGTAACGCTCTGCAGCAATACCTGGTTCAGGAAGTGCAGAAGGTCTATCGTTCGCAAGGCGTCGACATCAACGACAAGCACATCGAAACGATCGTTCGTTCGATGATGCGTAAGGTCAAGATCGTCGAAGGCGGCGATACGCGGATGCTGCCGGGACAACTTATCGAGTCGGGTATCTTCGCAGAAGAAAACGAGAAGATGTCCGCCGAGAATAAGAAAGTCGCCGAAGGTAAAGCCGTGCTGCTCGGAGTTACGAAGGCGTCGCTTGCGACCGAGTCGTTCCTCTCCGCGGCGAGCTTCCAAGAGACCACGCGCGTTCTCACCGACGCCGCGATCAAGGGCAAGCACGATCCGCTGCTCGGTCTCAAGGAAAACGTCATCATCGGTAAACTGATCCCGGCCGGTACGGGGATGTCGCGTTATCGCAACATCGTCATCGAGCCCGAAGGTCAGGATCTCGATGAGGAGGGCCGTCCCAAGAGCGCGTTCCTCGAAGTCGATTACGAAGCGGATCAAGAGTCCGCCGCGTACGGCGGCTCGAAGCTCGTCAGCGGCTTCCAAGATCGTCGTCCGCCGCTCGAGCAGACGGTGCACTACGAAGGTGATTACGAAGGCGACGTCGCCGTCGTGGCACCGCCGAAGACGACGCAATACCGGCCTAAGGGGATCAATCCGGAAGACCTGTAACGCTTCACCGCATCAAAAACCGCGCCGGCAACGGCGCGTTTTTTTTTGCTCTGCTGCGCAAACGTCGTGCCGGCGTTCAACCGGACGCGAGGCCGAGGGTCGTCCGCAGCTGCGTCAGCTCGTTTCGTAACGTGACGGCTTGCGCGCGCGTGCGAGCGCTGCCGCATTCGTGGACGATATGAGTCGGAAAGTGATGCGCAGCTCGAACGTCCGGCTTAAGCCGATTCGGCTTCATCTGCCTCGGCCGGCGTACGAGAAATTTGAGTAGCGCGTGCCAGTGCGGCGTCCACGTTGGGAAGGATATTCTCAAATCCCACGCGCTTGCCGAACGTGGAACCGAGAAGTAGCCGAGCGGGCTGCTGCATGGCACCGCAAAGCAGCAAGGATTTGCCCGCCTTTTGCAGCCGGTCGTAGAGATGCTCGAGCGCGTGGATGCCGGTCGCGTCGAGAGCCGTCATATTGCGAAGACGGAGAATGACGATATTTTGCATCGAACTTAAATCGATTGTCGCCTCGCTGAGTTTCTCAGTCGTACCGAATAGGAACGGACCGTGAATTCGCAAGATCGTGACGTTCGATGGAATTTGTTTGTCCTGTAAAATGTGCGCCTGACCGTCATCGAGATATTGGCGTGTGACGGGCGCGACGGTCGTGGTCTCGCCGATGCGATAGATATAGAGCAGTGCCGCAAGGGCAACGCCGATTCCGACGGCCGTCGTTAGGTCGGCGAACGTGGTAAGGGCGAAGGTCGTGAGCCAGACGGCGATATCGGCTTTCGATAAGCGCAGAATCGTCGGAATCTCCCGCCATTCGCCCATGTTATACGCCACGACCATGAGCACGGCGGCAAGGGCGGCTAACGGAACGAAACGAGCGAGCGGCGCGGCGACGAGCAGGATCGCGAGTAGCGTCAACGCGTGGACGATACCTGCCATAGGCGTCTGCGCGCCGGAGCGAATATTCGTTGCGGTGCGCGCGATCGCTCCGGTTGCGGGCATGCCGCCGAAGAGCGGCGCCGCGATATTCGCGAACCCCGCAGCGACGAGCTCGACGTTCGATTTATGACGATCGCCCGTCATCGTGTCGGCTACTACCGCCGAAAGTAAACTCTCGACCGCCGCCAATAGAGCCACGGTGAACGCCGACGGAAGGAGCGGTAGGATCTGTCTCGAGTCGAACGCCGGCAAAGCGAAGGGTGGGAAACCTGCGGGAATTCCGCCGAAAGCACTACCGATCGTGGCGACGTGGAGGTGAAGTACTGCGACGGGGATAGTCGAAGCGAAGAGCGCTACGATCG
>CAXTIY010000434.1:0-2876 GCA_964244215.1 uncultured bacterium | reverse complement strand
GGATCGCCGACCGCGATGCCGCCGAGTTTCTGAATGCGTTCGGCAAGAGCATCGGCGAGAACGTCTTGTTCCTCGGCGTGTTTATCGAGAAGTAAATGTAGCTGATAGAACGTATGGCCGCGCATGAGCCAGTGGTGCTTCTTATAGAGCGAATAGAGAATCTGCGTGTCGGCGAGAACCGAGTTCATCACCTCGCAGCTCTTCTTGCGCTCGTCATCATCGAGCTTGATCGGCCGATCAACGACCGTTCCGAATTGCTGTAATTCGGTTCCGAGTTCGATGCCGGCCGCTTTTGCGTATTGGTCGGGTTTCTTACCGTTCGTGCCGTTCTTAGCGGCGCCGCTCGGGTTGCTCTTTGTTGTGGCCAAGGTAGGTACTCCCGCGGAATGTTGTGCCTCGCATCGATACCCCGGAAGCCGGCCATCATGCGCTAGCGGACGAGAAAATGCGAAGGCCGGCGCTTGCCGAACGCGCTCAAAACGACCACTGGTCGACGTTCCAAAAAGTGGAGCCGACGAGGGCGGGTGCGAGCCCGCGCAACCCGTTCTTATGCATTGCGACGGTCCCGCGCCAGCGCATCGTCACGTATGGAACCTCCCGAGCGACGATCTGCTGGATTTCGTCGTAGCTTCGCTTGCGGACGCTCGCTTCGATGGTGCCGGTACCCGTACGTTCCAGGGCGCTCACGCGTGCGTTCCGCCAGAACGCGGAGTTGTCACCGCCGGGCGGTATCGCCCCGATCGAGAGAAACTGATCGCGAACTGGGTCGAGCGACGGAAGATAATATGCCGAAAGTGCGACGTCGAATTTGCCGCCGAGTAAAATACCGCCGCTCTGGAATGGGGCAAAGAATAGAGAGGGCAGATACGTTCGCACTTGCGTGTCGACGCCGATCTCTTTCCAGCGTTGTTGCAGCAGAACTTGCGTTTGGGCGCGATCGACGATGCCGGCGACCGTCGCGAATTCGATCGCAAGCGGCTTTCCATCACGACTGCGCATGCCGCCTTGGCCGGCGCGCCAGCCGGCCGCATCGAGCAGCTTCGCCGCTGCCTGCGGATCGAAGCGGCACGATCGTAAGCCGCGCGCGTACCACGGCGAGCTCGGATTTTGAAGGCCCGCGCCGAGTTGCCCGATGCCGTGCACGATCTTCGTGAAGATGTCGCGAACGTCGACGCCCGCGCAGAGCGCTCGCCGGACGCGCACGTCGCGCAGCACGCCCGTACCCGTATTAAACGTAAGATGTTCCCAGCCGAGCGACCGTCCGAGCGCCGGTGTCCAGCCGGGCACGGAGCCGAGCTGTGCGTACGGCGCCGGTTCCAAATTGTTGACCATATCGACTTCGCCCGTACGGATGTTGGTCGCGAGCACGTTGTCGTCGGGAATGAACTGCCAGACGATGCGTGGGATCTTCGGCGCGCCGCGAAAATACGAGGGGTTTGCTGCGAACGTCATGCTCGAGCCGTGGCTCCACGAGACGAAGCGATACGGCCCGCTGCCGATCGGCGCCGTGTTGAACGTAGCGCGATTGAAATCCGAAACGCCGCGCAGGATGTGCGCGGGAACGATCGCGCCTTGGATGCCATCCGCAAAGACCGTCTCGACGATCGGCGCCCATAAGCGTTTGAGATGCAGCACGACCGTGTAGCGGTCTGGCGTATCGACGCGTGCGATTTGTTCATAGCCGACGCGCGTGGCGACGTTGTTGCGGCCGTCCATGATGGCCTCGAAGGTGAACTTGACGTCGTCCGAGGTCACCGGTACGCCATCGTGCCAACGCGCGTTCCGCACGAGGTGATACGTAATCGTGCGGCCGTCGCGCGAGATGCCGCCGTTGCCAAGCGTGGGCACCCGTATCGCGAGATCCGGTACGAGTTCGCCGTTGACGTCGTGACGAAAGAGTCCGTCGAAGATAAGGTTATAGACGTCCGTTTCGGTTAGCAGCGTCGCAATGACCGGATTGAGCGTCGCCGGCTCTTGCTGCTCGCCGACTCGCAACTCGCGCTGTGCCGGGGCGTCCGCCCGCGCGGCGCCGGTTGCCCGCACGCGACGGCGGCGACGAGCGCGAGAATACCGGCCGATAGCCGCGATATTGTTCGCATTTGCGATTTGTCGGTGAAACGGTAGCGGCCACCTGTGGGCGGTCGGCCGCCTCGTCCGGTTGCGGCTTCACAAAATACTAAATTGCGACGGTGCGCTTTTGCGAAACATGTCCGCGTATGTGGTTATACCGTTCGACCGGCTTCGTCCTCGTCCTCGCCATGATGCTTCTCGCGCTATGCATGAGCGTACCGGCGACTTCGGGAGAATGGGTCGCGCATCACGACCTAATCTTCCCGCCGGCCGCGCCCAGCCTCGGTGACATAAGCCCACCGACTTCCGTGTTTCTCGCGGGCCCCGCAACGGAAGCCGACCGCGATTCTTGGCGTGCTAATCTCGACGCTTGGCGAGCACGCACGCGCAACGAACTCGGGTTGCGCGGTGATGAGATGCCTCCCGCGACGTGGGCGCATCACGCGTTCACGCAGGATCAAGTACTAATTTGGGACCGCAGCTTATACGACGCTGCCACCGGGCGCTATACCGTCGATTCTTTCCTCGCGCGCGTCGAAGCGCGGCTCGGCCCGCTCGGCGCTTTGCTCTTGTGGCCGACGTATCCGAATCTCGGAGCCGACGAGCGCAATCAATTCGATCTCATGCGGGATATGCCGGGCGGGATCGCGGGCGTACGCGATTTAATCGCAGCGTTTCATAAGCGCGGCGTAAAAGTGTTATTGCCCTATCTCGCATGGGATACGGGAACGCGACCGGACTCGGGTCCTCCGGCGCTCGCAATGGCCAAGCTGGCTGCGTCAGTCGGCGCGGACGGTGTTAATTTC
>CAXTIY010000433.1:0-2881 GCA_964244215.1 uncultured bacterium | reverse complement strand
AGATTATCTTACTAACGCCGGTTGATCCCGTAAGGGGAACGCATCGCAGCGATGGCACAATCGTCGCTCCCATACTCAGCTTTACCGAGTCGTCCCGAAGATTCTCTGCCAAGATGTAGTTTGAGTTATTGTAACGATTCGGCGCCGGACCCTCGTCGAGAAAGCGCTCCCAGCTCTTCATCGAGCTTCCGAGATGCAGCTTCATTTCCGTCGTAAAATGCAAAAACGGTTCGAATCGCATAAAGGCGGCCAGTTTATGTGCAGAGAAGCAACTCCGCCTAAAAACGAGGGAAGTTCAATGCGCCTACGGCACGGAGTCCCGAAACCGACCCCTTTTGGGACGATCTGTTGACCCAGGCGCGAAGCGGGTTTGCGTGTCCCGAAAGTCCGTCCCAAAAGAAACCATTGACGAGACCGCGGCGCTGAAGCGCGCACGTTGCCACCTCGAAAGGAGCTACTAGGTGTGACGAGGATCCCGCCCGGTTGGTGTCGCAGCGGTCTTCCGCTCGACGTAACGTTTATAGCCCCGCGTTCTCCGACGGCGTACCGCCGAACTCGCACACCGCTTTCCAAATAGGATTAACTTCATGCTCGCGACTCTCGTACTCGCTGCGGCGTTGCCGGCAACGGCGGCGCCGCTCGCCGGGCTGCAATACCTCGTTGGTGCGTGGAAGTGCACGTACCGCGCCGGAGCGGTACGCCTGCCCTACGATGCCACGTACGCTTACGATCGCGACGGCAAGGCACTGCGGCAGATCTCTTCCTGGGCGGGCGGCGGCGACGAAGAGTTACTCGCATATGACGCCAAGCGCGGCGGCTGGACGGCGGTCGTACTCGACGACCAAGGGACCGCCACGATCATGCGGGCGACCGGCAGCGATCCGAATCACTGGGCTTACCGCAGCGTCTATCCCGACGCAAGCATCGCCGAAACGTTCGACCGCATCTCGGCGAAGAAGTATACGCTTCACGCGACGGTGCGATCGGGTGGTAAAACAGAAACCTCCGCCGACACCTGCTTACGCGGCTCGCCTTAGGTTCCGCGCAATCGCTTTTGCGAGGCGGCTGTTTCTTCGCGAACAGGCCCGGTCAATCGATTTGACGTCGGCTACTGAGTCGAACTCCCTGGAGCAACTTTGGGGCCGGCGTTCCGATCGTTTATAAACTCTGCGGCGAGTTCATTGATGAGCAGCCCGACGGGAGCCGTTTCGTCGTATGTTTGATCGATGGTGGCCGCTCTTCGATCAAGCTACGACAATTCTGACATGCCGCCAAAACGTACATCAGCGGCCACGTCCTCGAAAAAGGGCGTAAAGAGAGCTCTAAGAACGCGTTTGGCCCCACCGGACGTCTCTGAGGTCGTTGCGATCGCCGAACCGCGGCTCGTCGGCTACGCGCGCGTCTCTACCGACGAACAGACCACCCGTTTGCAGCTCGACGCGCTGCAGGCGGCCGGCTGCGCGGCTATTCATGAAGACTCCGCCTCTGGTGTTTCCCGATCGCGGCCGGGGCTCAGCCGCGCACTCACGGACCTCGCCGCCGGCGATACTCTGGTGGTCTGGCGGCTCGATCGCCTCGGACGATCGTTGCGCGACTTGCTCGATATTTCTTAAATGTTACAGGAGCGTGGCGTCGCGCTACGATCACTGACGGACCATATCGACACCGCGACCGCCGCCGGTCGGATGCTCTACGCCGTACTTGGCGCTGTCGCGCAGTTCGAGCGCGACGTGCTACGAGAACGAACCGTAGCCGGGATGCGGGCAGCGAAGAGCCGCGGCGAACACATTAGCCGCCCCTCTGCGCTGACTTCAGCGCAGGTACGTGAGGCGAAGAAGATGCTCGCGCGCGGCGAGAGTCTGAACCACGTCGCGCGTATCTTGCGCGTCGGCCGCTCGACGTTGTATCGTGCTATCTCATGAAGCCCGAGCGACGCTTGAACGAGCCCTGGAATCTCCCACCCGTCCCGAGCTGGTGCGGTAACGTCTTCATGTATTGGGCCAAGCAGTCTCCAGCGCAACGAAAAGCGGATTGGGAGCGCATGCCTTCTTGGTGGCACGAGAAATGGGGCCGTGAACGCATCGAGTATTGGCGGGCGCGACTGTGAAATTTCCTCGGCTGAAGCGCCGCGACGCTCGAATATGCTGTCCCGTCAAAGACGGGGCGGCGTAGCTCAATCGGTGAGAGCGCGGGCCTTATAAGCTCGAGGTTCCGGGTTCGAGTCCCGGCGCCGCTAAATTTTTTACTTGCAACAGTACTCCGGGTCGGTTGCACGACAATGACTATGTGTCTTGCAAGCGCCTGCTCCCGCCGTTCTGACTCACCTGAACGCTTCGCGCCAAACGGCGTGCCTCTAGCGCCGAATATTACGTGCGCGATCCAAGATTGCAGTACATATAACTCGCAACCATACGTATTAACTCGATCAACATTTGGAATCGGCTGCTTAGGGACGACTCCGCCGGGGAGCACTCCAAACCCGGTACCACCTCCTGAAAGTTATCGCGTAAGAGACATTGGCCGACCTGGCTTTCCGGCTCTCAAGCCGGTAGAAGCAGCGCTTACAAAACGCGTCATTCGATATATAAAGTCTGATACGTTGCGCATTGCATGGGTCACTCAAAGGAATTCAACTGAATTCATTATCTTCGACGCCATCTACGGGCCTTGCTACAATGGTAGCGGCGGCTATCCGGTCCTAAACGGGAGGTGCAACGAATTTTACGACCCGGGCGAGAACCCGTATCACACGCTCCCAGCTCCCAGCTGTTTCCCGTCGAAGCGCCCGTGGTTGTAGGCCCTCCGCGTGCCAAAGAGTCGTAACGAACGCTTCATCCACCGTTCAAGCGAATGTTGCAGAGTACGGCAGCACATGAACCAC
>CAXTIY010000432.1:0-2882 GCA_964244215.1 uncultured bacterium | reverse complement strand
GTGGTGCCGGCGTGCGGCCGCTCGCTCGGCGCGAGGATGTTGTCGCGCATCTCGGTAACGGAGGCGCCGTTGTACGTCACGGCAATCGTAACGGTCGGCTGATCGACGTTAGGATAGAGCTGCTTGACGATCGTCGAAACGGAAAGCACGCCCGCGAAGAGCATGAGTGCGATCAGCACGAACACGAGGGTCGGCCGAGCGACGAAGAGACGGGTTAGATTCATTGCCGAATAGCGACCTTTTGGCCGTTACCGACGCTCGTCTGGCCATCGGAGATTACGCGGTCACCCGCAGCAATGCCGCTGACCACGGCGTTTTTTCCGTCATCGGCGAGCTGCATGACGCGTTCGGTACGTACCGTCCCGTCGCGCCCGACGATCATCACCGAACCGTGCGTGTCGTCGACGAAGGCGGTAACGGGCACGCTGATTCCGCGGACGCTCGGGAGATGGACGTCGCCGAGGACCGCCATGCCCGGGCGCAGCTTGCCGCCGGGATTATGCAGCAGCACCTTAACTTGAAAGTCGGTCGAGCCCGGACTGATCTGATTGAGGACGCCCGCAACCGTGCCATGCAGCTTCGTGCGTGAGACGTCGCTTGCAGTTATGTTCGCAGGCGCACCGTTTGCGATCGAAGCGATCTGCGAACTCGAACCGCGCAGCACGGCGTAGATCGGATCGACTTGTTGCAGCGTAAAGAGTTGGCGCGTCCCCGGATATTCACCGGGATTGAGATTGCGATTGACGACCACGCCGTCGATCGGCGAAACGATCGTCGCCTTCGTAATCGAAGTCCGCACTTGTTGCGCTTGTGCCAAGGCGACTTGTTGCGTCGCGCGCGCCTGCCGCACCGATGACGATTGTAATCCCGGCGCCGCGATATCTGGCCCATTTGCCGCTACGGTGAAGCGGTCGCTCGCGAGCGTCGCCTGTGCGGCACGCACGGCTTGTGCGTCGTTACGAACGAGCGCGACTTGCTGCGCGTACTGCTGCTGGGATACGTAACCGCTCGAAAGAAGCTGCGTGTAACGCGTGAGATCTTGCTGATCTTTCGATTGCGTCTCTTGCGCCTGGCGTACTGCGGCGAGGGCTGAATCGACGGTTTGCTTACCTTGCGCGATCGTCAGCGTGCCTTGATACACCGTATGCGTCGCGCTCGCGGAATCGCTACTCGCTTGTGCGAGATCCGCCTGTAGCTGTGCCGCAAGATCGGCCGTGTCGAGTTCGGCAAGGACCTGACCGCGCGTCACATGCTGGCCTTCTTCGACGGCTACCGAATCCGCCGGTTCCGTGAGCGAGGATTGAATCGCAACGTTGCGATACGGCGCGATCAAGCCGGGCAACGCTGCCAGCGGCTGCAGCGTCGCCTCACGTGCGACGGTCGTCGGCACCTGCGGCGGCGCGGCCTTCGGCTGTTCGGGAGCGGCTTTGGCACAACCGGCGATACCCGCAATGCACCCGACCGCCGTCAAGAGCGCGAAGCTGCGATGACTGCGTCGTAGAAAGAGGAGCGACATGGCTACGACATGGTAGGTCAAGCCGCGGCGTGCGTCCTTGAGCGGTGCTGGGAAATGATTGTGATTCGGCTGAGAATACCCGTAGTCGCTTCACAGGCGCGCGCTGTATGGTGAACGGCATGGAAACGGTCGGCGCCCGCGTCCTCGTCGTCGATGACGAAGCCGCCATCCGCGATCTCCTCGAGTACGGCCTCGGGCAGGCGGGCTTTACGGTGCAGTCGGTGGTCGACGGCCGCGAAGCGATCGAGGCGATTCGCGCCTGGTCGCCCGAGGTGATCATCCTCGACGTAATGCTGCCGGAGATTGACGGATTCACTCTGCTGCCGGCTCTGCGGCGTCTGACCGACGTTCCGATCGTTATGCTCAGCGCCAAGACGGAGACGGCGGAAAAAGTCGCGGGCCTTTCGCGCGGCGCCGACGACTATATCGGCAAGCCGTTCGAGCTCGAGGAATTGATCGCACGGCTGCATTCGGCGCTGCGCCGGCCGCGCATGGAATTGCGCCAGACCTTCGCCTACGCCGATCTTTCGGTCGACTTAGCGCGGCGCAGCGTCTATCGCGGTAACCGGCGGGTGGAACTCTCGACCCGCGAGTTCGATCTGCTGCTTACGTTCGTGCGGCATCCCGAACAAGTATTCACGCGAACGCAATTGCTCGATCTCGTGTGGGGCGTCGACCGTGACGTGGTTCCCAATACCGTCGAAACGTACGTTTCGTATTTGCGAGCGAAACTCGATAGCGGCGAGCCGGTCAAGTTGATTCAGACGCTGCGCGGCGTCGGCTACACGCTGCGCGCCACGCCGGCTGCGGTATGAATTCACGTTTCGCGCGGCGACTGTTGCTCATCGCGACGCTCGAAATCGGTTCGGTGCTCGCGCTTCTGATCGTGCTCGGCACGCTCTTCGCTTTCGGGTCGTATATCGGCTCGATCCGCGCGGAAGCCAACGCCACCGTCTCGCAACTCACGGCCGCTTTAAACGCGACCCCTGCCGAAGAAAGCGCGGTTGCCGCAGCCCGGATCGTACAGGCGCGGTATCTGCGCTCGGATTTAATCGTCGTCTTGCTCGATGCCGAACACCGGGTCGCGGTCTATCGTTCGCACCGGCCCGATACGACGCCGGTCGTCGTCGTGCAACAGCGCGGCGAAGTCCCGCACGATCCCTCGGCGAGCGGTCCGCTCACCGCTCCGATCGAAGGTCTCGCGACGGCGTTCGGTTTGCAAAACGTCCGCGGCCACGCCGGCCGCGTCGATATGTACATCAAAGAAAACGAGCAAACCCTCGTCTCGTCTGCGAGTGTTTTCGCCGGGCCCGTCTTTCTCGCTATTCTATTCGCCTTCGCCGTGGGCTTCGCGATCGCGCGCGCA
>CAXTIY010000431.1:0-2900 GCA_964244215.1 uncultured bacterium | reverse complement strand
CGCGATCGGCGCGTAAATCTCGATCGTCTCGCGCGCGATCGTCTGCTGCTTCGCGAGCGGCAAGCTCCCGAGCGTACGCATGTTATGCAGCCGATCGGCGAGCTTGATGATAATGACGCGAATGTCCTTAGCCATCGCCATGAACATCTTGCGCAAATTCTCGACTTGCGCGTCTTCTTTTGATTGATACGGAATACGCGTGAGCTTCGTGACGCCGTCGACGAGTTGCGCGATCTCGGGACCGAACTTCGTCGAAACTTCATCGCTCGTAACGACCGTGTCTTCGACGACGTCGTGGAGGATGGCGGCGGCAATCGTCGCCCGGTCCATCTCCATATCGGCGAGGATGCGGGCGACGGCAAGCGGGTGCGCGATGTATTCTTCGCCCGAAGCTCGCTTCTGGCCGTCGTGCGCCGCATCGGCAAGGTCGTAGACGCTTCGTAGCAACGCAGGGTCAAGCGTCGGGTCGTACGACTCGACTTTCGCGATGAGATCGTCGATGAGCTGCGTCGGCATCAGTTGGCTTATAATGCCATAGACCTGTAACGAGTGTCCATTGGATTCGCTCGGACGCTGTCCACTAGTAAGTAATGAACGCCGTAATCTCACGGCCGGGAAGTGCTTTGCGACCATCGAGTGCCTTCAACTCGATAAGGAATGCGAACCCGACGATCTCGGCTTTGAGGGTGTCGAGAAGGCGACCGGTGGCTGCCGCCGTGCCGCCCGTCGCAAGCAAATCGTCGACTACAAGTACCCGCGTGCCCGGTTCGAGCGCGTCGTCATGTACTTCTAGCGAGTTCGTGCCGTACTCGAGCGCGTACGATTCGGTGTGCTTAGCCCCCGGCAATTTGCCGGGCTTTCGCACGGGCACGAAGCCCGCACCCAGCTGATACGCGAGCGGCGCTCCGATCATATAACCGCGCGCTTCGATCGCCACGATCGTATGGATGTTCTCGTTTTTAAACCGATCGTAGAAGAGGTCGATCGTCGCCTTATAGCCGGCTGGATCTTTCAAGAGCGGCGTAATGTCACGGAATAAAATTCCCGGGATTGGGAAATCCGGAATCGCGCGAATGAGAGTTTCAATTTCCACGGCCGACCGGTTCTGTTCGTCCTGCGGCGGCCCTGCGCGCAAGGAACATACGCCGACTCTGGAACGTAGGTGTAGCGATGATATGTGAAGCGGTGCGGACGAGCGCGCACGGCACGGAGGCAAGCTAATTCCGCGCCAACGCGGTCATGAGAAGACCGGAGTAGCGGCGAAACGGCTAGGATGGGCGATCGCGGCCGCGGTCGCTATCCACGTCGACCTCTTCCTTTTCATTCCTCGCCAAGAAACACCGACACCCGATGAGCACGTCGTAACGCAGCCGATCACCTTGGCCGTGCGAACGCCGAGACCCACGCCTCCTCCCACACCGCCACCCATCGTGCCGACGCCGCGCATTACGCCGCCGCCGCATTACACGCTCGCACCGCACATTGTCGTGCGAGCTCCTGCGCCGAAGGCCGTGTCGAAGCCGCACCATACCGTCGGCGGAGCGGCGGCGCCGAAACACGTGCTGCAGACGCCCGTGCCGGTACCGCGGCAACCGGCGATACCGAATTCCGTTGCCGTCGGAACGCACGAAGGCGTTTCGAATGGGGGCACGGGAACGGGCGCGGGCCCGGGTGCGGGCGACGGGGGCCTCGGCGGGACGGGGACGGGCACGGGCGGTCTCGGCAACGGTAACGGCGGCGACACGAACGGAGCTCCTTGCGGCGACATTTTCATCCTGCCGGGCGACCTAACATATCGTCATGACGGTACCGCCGTGCAAGAAGTGCTCGCGAAAATCGTGTTGCACGACGGAACCGTTCAGATCGGTCGCTTTCCGTATCCGTTCATCTATCGCAACGAGGCGCAGAACCCGTTCGTGCATTCCGACCGGCTCTCGTCTAACGGCGGCGTTCCGGTGCAAGAACCTCCGCTCGGCGCCGATGTTGCAACGATGCCGCCCGCCGTACAAGTCGTGCTCAAACATACGAATCCGCAAACCGGCACGACCTCGTTGCCCGAATGCACCTCGCACGACGAAGCTCCGGCCGCGTAGCAGTTTTGGCAGTGTCTTTCGCCTGAGGCGAGAGGTAAAGAAAACTGGTTCCCTAAGATCGTCCCCAAGGAGCGCGTAACCATGCGTTCTGCTGCGAGCCGCTTTTGACGGCTCTGTTGCATCCACGGAGACGAAATTTATGCGTGCCTCTGTTCTTCGCTATTCGGCGCTCGCGATCGCTGCCGCACTCGCTGCGGGTGTCGGTGACGGAGGGCCCGCGGCGGCCGCCGGCAAGCAGTATACGATCGGGCTTAGTGTCGCGACGCTCGCGAACCCGTTCTTCCAAGGCATGACCAAAGGTGTCGTGGACGCGGTAAAAGCGAATCCCGAGCTCGCCCTCGTCAATACCTCGGCTCAGGGCGATGCGAATACGCAAGCGTCGCAAGTTCAAGATCTCATCAATCGCAAAGTCGACGCGCTCATCATCAACCCGATCAATGCTCAAGCGATCGTCCCGATCGTCAAGCAAGCGAATAAAGCGGGTATTCCCGTCTTTACGCTCGATCGCGGTGCCGGGTGCGGACCGTGCCAAGTCAATTTTCTCGAAACCAATAACGTCGAGCTCGGCAAAGAAGGCGCCGATTTCATTGCAGCCGCTCTCAAGAAGCGTTACGGCTCGATAAAGGGCAACGTGGTCGATCTCATCGGATTGATCGGTACGACGGCAGGCGACGATCGTGAATCGGGCTTCGCGAAAGAGATGGCAAAGCTCGGCAAAGCGAACCCCGGCCTTAAAGTCGTCGCCCGTCAAGAAGGCGGCTTCGACGCCGAGAAATCGTTTAATGCGATGACGAGCATCATGACCGC
>CAXTIY010000430.1:0-2915 GCA_964244215.1 uncultured bacterium | reverse complement strand
GAACCAGTGCTTCGTCGTGTAAAGCCGGAATCGCAAGATGCCTTTGGGCTCCGGTAAGGGCATCGGCCCGTCGCCGAAGTTGCCGAAACGGCCGAGGTGCACGTGCAGCATCCGGTCGGGCCCGAAATCGTAGAGCAGATGCTTGCCGACGGCCTCGATGCCGCGCAACGTCTTGCCGTCGATAACCGCCGCGACTTCGTCTGAGCGCCCGTTCGGTGAATCCGCGTGCACGCGTTTGCGCACGAGAAGCTTCGCTTGCAAACGCGCGTAACGAGCGACCTGAGGCCCTTCAGGCAATCGGAAGAATCGTTTTCGACGGAGACGACATCTAGTGACCGCCGGCTTCGACGGGCCCGCTCGCGCGCTTGGGCTTGGCCATCAAAAAGACGAGCGGCATGAACACCGCTGCAACGATCGCCACCACGAACGTCGCGTCGGCGTAAGCGAGGATGGCGGCCTGCCCGTTGACGATCGAGGCGAGACCGCCGATCGTTCCGTGTCTAAGATATTGCGTCACGTTGGGATTCGAAGCGACGATCGAGCCGCCCAAGATAACCGAGTGGAAGCTCCAGCGTTGATCGAGCACCACGTCGAGACCGGCGACGGCGATCGAACCGCCGAGCTGCACCGCGAGATTCGTCATGGCGCTCGCCTTGGGGCCTTCCTGCGGCGTCGTCGCACCGAGCACGGCGATCGTGAGCGGCACGAATAGCATCGCGGCGCCCGCACCGACGAGGATGAGTGCGACCGCAAAGGTCCAGTAGCTCGCTTGACTCGTGGTGATGAGAGCCTGCATCACGCTACCGATTGCCATCACGATGAACCCCGCGCCGAGAAAATAACGCGGGTCGACTTTCGCTACGAGCCGCACGATGATCGGCGTAAGCAAGAGAATCGGCAGGGCGCGCAAAATGAACAACTGACCGCTCAGCGTCGGCGTGAAGCCGAGCGGACCTTGCGTGAACTGCGGCAGCGTATAGGTGGAACCGAAGATGACGGCGCCGAGCGCGAGCGCGAGGAGCGAGCCCGCGGAAACGCTACGATTGCGCAGCACGCGAAGATCGACGACCGGGCTCGTCGTTCCCTTGAGTTCCCAAATAACGAAGCCGAGCATCGTCGCAACGCTAATGACCGTCGCAAAGAAGATTCCCGGGTCGGAAAACCAGTAATGCCGCTCGCCTTCGGTCAGCACGTATTGCAACGTACCGAGGCCCGCCGAAAGTAAGCCGAGACCCACGAAGTCGATCGGCGTCGACTTCGCGACGCTCGGATCTTTGAGCAAAGTGATCAAAAGACCGGCCGCTATAATGCCCGGCACGACGTTGATATCGAAGACCCAATTCCACGATGCATTATCGACGAGGAGGCCGCCGAGCGGAGGTCCCAGTGCCGGCCCCATGATCGCGCCGATCGCGAAGATACCTTGGCTCACGCCGAGCTTCGCCGGCGGGAACGAGTCGCGCAGAATCGATTGCCCCGTCGCGAGCAGACCGCCGCCGAATATGCCTTGCACGAACCGCCAAAAGACGAGGAAGCCGAGAGAACTCGAGGCTCCGCACATGACCGACGCGAGCGTAAATCCGACGATCGACGCGACGTAATAATTTTTACGTCCGAAGCGATTTTGCAGCCAAGGCGTCATCGGAATGACGATTATGGCCGCAATCGTATACGAGGTAACGATCCAAGATGCCTCATCTTGACTCGCTCCGAGGTTACCTTGAATGTTCGGCAGCGCGACGTTCGTGATCGTCGAATCGAGCGTTTGCATTAGCGACGCCGCCATAACGCCGAAGACGATTAAGACGAGGCGCAGCCCCTTCTCGGATACGTCGGCGTATTGCGCGTTAGACGCGGGCGGAGCGCTTGCCACACACGTTACGACGCCGGAGGGGCGCCCTTGGTGTCAAAGGCATAGCCGCGTGGGCGACCGTGGCGAGTCCGTTATTCGTGTTGCAGGTCGCCGCGCGGGCCTGCGCTTCGACGC
Organism: uncultured bacterium; assembly: GCA_964244215.1. Classification (GTDB taxonomy): domain Bacteria; phylum Vulcanimicrobiota; class Vulcanimicrobiia; order Vulcanimicrobiales; family Vulcanimicrobiaceae; genus CAXTIY01. The sequence continues at coordinate 928 of CAXTIY010000430.1, read as the reverse complement.
CGACCGGAACGTAACGACGGAGGCGCTGCTCTTTCTCGGAGATCTCGACCCCGAAGCCATCGGACCGAGCCTCGAACATGCGACCCACTACGAACCGACGCCCGTCGGAGAAGTCGCGGCACTCCTGGGACACGTGCCGTTCGCGCTTGCGCGCGCCACGTTCGTCGACTTGGGTAGCGGCATGGGCCGAGCGCTGATGGAAGCCGCAAGCCTGCCGTTCCGACGCATCGTCGGAGTCGAAATATCCCCCGCGCTTCACGCGGTCGCGACCGAAAATTTCGCACGCCTGGAGCGTGCGAACTTCGCGTGTCGCGACGTACGGCTCGTTCGCGCAGACGCCGCACGGTATGTTTTTCCGCGAGGACCGCTCGTGGTTTATCTCTACAATCCGTTTTCCGGCACCGTGCTCCAAGCGGTCCTCGCTCGGCTAAAAAAGGGAGCCCGGCGGGCCGTTACCATCGTGTATCACACACCGGTCGAACGCGACGTTATCGAAGCGGACACCGCTTTCGAACTCATCGCGGAAGTCGCTTACGGTGCCGTGTACGCGCTCGCATTCCCCGTCACGAGCCACAGGAGCGACCTTCGACAAACCGAATAGGACCGGCCCCGTCACATCCCGCATTACGACGGGCATTGGACCGCCTGCCGTTGAACAATGGCTGGCGAACGAATCTTCTCTGCTGCCAGGACGTACTGCGCCGACGGTGCGACGTCCTCACGACCCCCTCATGGAGGCCGCGACTCAAATGCCTACGGGAATGACGATGAGCGCGAATCGCTTTGCGATTCGACGCGAGATCACACCTTCGCCAAAACGCCCGGGCGAATTTCAGGATGGGAAGGGTAAGACCGAAATCACTTATTCATTCGCACTCGCGCAGCGATCGATGGCGCGTCCCAGAGTCCTTCACGAACCCGTGCTTTT
>CAXTIY010000429.1:0-2923 GCA_964244215.1 uncultured bacterium | reverse complement strand
GCGGTCGCGTGAGCTTCGTCGAACCAAAAGTGCAACGGCACGAGCGCGCCGCGCGTGAAGAGACCGACGGCGACGAACGCGAGCGATGATGCGGCGAGTATGGTTGCGCCGCTATCGTGCTGCGCGACGAGCGAGTGGCCGATCGCGGCGAGGTTGAGTTCGCCCGTTCGTCCCTCGAGCAGCGAGATGCCGACCAGAATGAAGAGTCCCGCCACCGTATTGGTCAGCGCGAACTGCAGCGCGCCTTCGAAGGCGCCTTTCGTTTCGATGCGATACGCGGAGAGCGCGTACGCCGCGACGCTGAAGACTTCGTAGAAGACGAACAGGTCGAACGCATCGGCGGCGTAGGCGAAGGCGATCATCGCGCCGAGCATCGCTAAGATGAGGACGTAAAAGATCGTACCGACCTCATCGAAGTATTCGCGCGAAAAAACGAGCGCGCCGATTACGACCGCACATACGAGCACCGCGACCGCCCCCGCGGCGGGATCGATTGCGAAGGCTATTCCGAGACCGACCACGTTACCAGGATGCCAGCCGCCGAACCAGAGCACGGTCGTGCCGTCACTCGCGACACGGACGAGCAACACGATGCACGCGGCGAACGATAGCAGCGCCGCAACGAGCGCGATCGTTTCGGTAGCCCGACGTCCGATGCGATCGAGCACCGCAATTAGCGCCGCTGCCGCCGCGAGCGGAAGAAGAACGGCGACCGGCGCGAGCCACGTCATCGCTCGCTATCCGCTTTCTGGCGTTCTGGTTCGCTCGAGCCGCCTGCCTCGTGCACGCGTAATGCGATCGCGAGTAAGAGCGCCGTCGTCGCGGCGCTGACCACGACGTCGGTCAACGCGAGCGCTTGCGCGATCGGATCGACGCCGAGCACGCGGCTCGGTGGGGCGGAGAGAAAAATCGGCGGTCCCGCGCCATGCCGAAAGCCGATCGCGAGCAACAGGACGTACGTCGACGATTGCGCGATCGAGATGCAAATAATCTGATGCACGACGTGCCGGCTCGCGATCGTGCCGTAGATGCCGAGCGAGAAGATGAGCGCCGCCGCGATGTATGGCAAGGCGTTCATGGCGCCCCATCCTTCGTCGCGAGCGTCTCTTTGAGGAATTCGATAAAGACGACGATGAAGCCGCCCGCAACCGCCATGCCTACCGCGTAATTGAGCGCGTCGATCGTGCCGCCGGAAAATAGCGAGCCCGTCTCACCGATCGGCATGAGATTACGTAGGAACACGCCGCCTGCGAAAAGCCCGGCGGCGCCGATCGCGATATATCCGAACGCGCCGAGCATCTCGAAACCTTCGACTGCGTCTTTGGGAACGGTGCGCCGGTAACCGTCGAAGCCCGCGCCGAGAAAGATTGCGAGCGCACCCGTGGCGAGCGCAACGCCGCCTTGGAAACCGCCGCCCGGCGTCAGTTGGCCGTGAATGACGATATAGAGCCCGAAGACGAGCGCGAACGGCACGAAGACGAGGCTCGCGACGCGGATTACGGGATCGATTTCACCCGGCTCTCGCCGTGGCGTCGCCGGGCGCTCGCGATCGGTCACCGCTTCGTCTCGCCGGTCCCGCAGCAACAAAGCGAAGCCGCCGACGGAGACGAGAAAGATAAACTCTTCCCCGAGCGTGTCGAAACCGCGTAAATCGAAATTAACGAAAGCGTCGAGATTCGTCGCGTGGCGCGCGCGCACGGCTTCGATCGCACGCCGCTGTTCGTAGTCTCCGCGCGATTCACCGTATCCGGGCAAGTGCAGCGCGGCGCGCCCGAAGACGAGCGCGAGCGCGAGCGCGACGAGCGCCGCGGTGACGGCCGAGCGGCGTGCGTTCATCGGCGTTCGCGCATACGCGAGAGCGTCACCAGTACGACGAGCGGCACGGCGGCCGAGCCGACGACGATTTCGGAAAGCGAGACGTCCGGAGCTTGCAAAGCGAGAAAGAGTAGCCCGAGCGTCAAGCCATAAAACGAAAATGCGAAGATCTGTTTTCTCGGATCCGGCGTGAAAACGGTAATCGCCGCACCGAAAACGGCGAGCGCGTAGAGCGCGATCTGAAGGATCAACGCTGTAACTCGGGCTCGCTCGGTGCCTCCGGGCGGCCGAGCCGGCGCGTTTGGATCGCTCGCAACGTCGCATAGGTAACGATCGGACTCGTGGTCGCAATCGCGAGCGCGACCACGATCGACTTCAAGCCCGCTTGCGATGTGAAACCGTCCTCGATCACGATCGCGAGTTCGATTGCGAACGGAGCGAGCGTCGCGACGGGGCCCGCGTAGTGTAGTCTATTGATTGCATCACGCATTGCGAATAGGCCGACGACCGATAGCACGGTCACGAGTGTTCCGAATGCAACGAGGACGTCCGTGGCGATTACAGCCATCGACCGTAGAACCTCGCGTAGATGAGTCCGGCGGGAAAGGAGAAGAGCGCGAGCGCGAGCGCCATGTCGTACGCAGACTCGTTGCCGAGGCTTTGCGCGAGCAGCAGCAGGTCGACTGCCGCCACGCCGCCTGCCATCTGTAAAGCGACGAGACGCGTTGGGATGGAGCCGCGCGCGATCGCGATACCGCAAAACGCGAGGGCGATCGTCACTACGAGCGCCGCAAGCGTCCAAACGCTCAAATCGGGAATTCCGGATGATCGGCAGCCGATTCGCGCCGTGCGACGATCTGATGCAACACGATACGTTCCCGTGCGTCGTCGACGGCGAGCGGAATGGCGTTCGGCGTAAGGTTGGAGCCGAAGATGACGAGCGTGCGGCGCCCGAAGTCGTCCGTCGCACCGCTTTGATCGGACTCGTACCGGATCGCAATCCAGCGGCCGCGGACGGGCTCGCGCCGGACGAGGGCGCGCCACAACACGGGCCCGAGCAGATCGAACGACTCGCGTACCACCGCATATGGAACGCGCTGCGCGAATG
>CAXTIY010000428.1:0-2931 GCA_964244215.1 uncultured bacterium | reverse complement strand
GCCCGCGATCTCGTTGCTTGGGGACGTACCTCGGCTTACGTCGCGAATCTCGACAAACTCGAAGCAGCGGCCTTGACATCGGCGACGGCAAGCGACCAGATAGTCGGCGCCCGCGCCGCCTGGGTCGATCTTAGCCCGCGTACGGGAAGCTTACTGGTACGGCTCGCGGGGCCCGCTCGCAATCGCGATGTTCGGATCGCAGCACTCGGCCATCTCTTTCTTCCGTTTACCGAGCGTTCGCGCGCGATCGCGCTGCGAAACGCGTACGATCGCGCGATTCTCCTCGCGCTGCACGATCGCGACGATCGTATCGTCGTCGCCGGCTTACTCGCCTACACGATGTTGCATCAGGCGTCGGCCGACGCAACGCTGCTCGCCTATGCGCACAATCGCAATCCCGTGCTCCGCGAGGGCGTTTTCGAGGCGCTCTTCGGCCGCGAAGTACACGACGTAACCGACAGCAAACTCTTTGCACTCGGTCTGCGAGACCCCGACATCCGCGTGCGGTCCGCGGCACTTGTGGCGCTGAAGATGCCGACCCGGGCCGACTTGCGGCTTCTTGCGACCTTCGCTCGAAACGCTTCGACGCAGCAAGACCGGCGTAACGCCCGCGACCAGTTGTCCGCTTTTCGTACGTTTAAGCCGTTCATCTAAGTCGTTCATTACGGCCGCTGCGCCGCCGGTCGCGCGAGCGGCCCTAGACCGTCACTTGCTTTCCGCCGAGCATCACCATCGCGGGCTTCGCTTCGAGCAGGCCCGCGTTCGCGCTCGGGTCGCCCGAGAACGCGACGAGATCGGCGAGCATGCCCGGTGCGATGCGACCGCGGTCGGCCGTGCCGAGCAAACCGGCAGCAACGGTCGTGGTGCTCTTGAGAATGTCGAGCGGGTGCATCCCGAGCGATTGCAGCAGCGCGAAATCTTTATTGTTCTCTTTATGTGGAAAGACGCCGGCATCGGTACCGTACGCCATTTTCACACTGGTTGCGAGCGCGCGCTTCATGCCCTCGTTGCGTAAGAGCGCCGCTTGGTGCGCCTTATCGATCGACCCCGCCGGAATCTTATTGGGATTGCCGGGTTGCAAGATCGAGTCGAGCGCCCAAATCGTCGGCACGAGGTGCGTCCCGCGCTGCTGCATCGCGCCGAGCGTCTTATCGCCGACGCCCGTCGCGTGTTCGATCGAATCGCAGCCGCCGGCCACGGCTTCGGCGATGCCGCGATCGCCGTGCGCATGTGCCGACACTTTCCGGGAGAATTTGTGCGCTTCATCGACGACCGCCTCGATCTCGTCGAGATTGAACTGCGGCACGTCGAAAACGTCGCCATACGAAAGCACGCCGCCCGTCGCCGTGATCTTGATGAGGTCGACGTGACGCTTCACGTGTTCGCGCACTTGTTCGCGAAAACCGTACGGACCGTACGCGACGCCGGACTGTTCGTCCGTATCGACGTGCACCCACGGCGGCCGATCGTTCGCATCGGCATGCCCGCCCGTAACCGAAAGCAGCGTTCCCGCGGTCAGCATACGCGGGCCGACGATAACGCCGCGCGCGATCGCGTCGCGCATCGCGAGATCGATGCCGGCCCCGCCGCCGACGTCGCGCACGGTCGTAAAGCCGTTGCGCAGCATGGCCTGCGCGTTCGCGATCGATAGCAATGCGGCGCCCGCCACGGAATCGGAGGTTTCGTTCTTGGTTAAGAATCCGGTGAGATACGACGAGTCGACGAGCCACGCCGAGACGTGCGTGTGCGAATCGATGAGGCCCGGCATGAGCGTGACGTCACCGAGCTCGAGCGTGGTCGGATTCGCGCCCGCGTCACCCGCCATAAGCGAGACGATGCGATCGCCGCGCAATACGGCGACCCCCGGCGTATGCAGGCGCACGCCGTCGAAAAGGCGCGCCGAGCGCACGAGCGTCACGGCATCCGCGGCGCTCGCAGGCCGGGCGAAGCAAAGCGCTGCGGCACTCGCAAGGGCACCGAGTATGAACGTGCGCCGGCCGAACGCGGCGTTCGCACGCGCGTGAACGACGGGCGAATACGAGGCACGCGGACAGCGGCAAGTGTAATTGTAAGCCGGCATGATGTACCGGTCCGCTTCGCAGCTTGAAGAAACCTCCGGCCCAAAGCAATGAAGCCTCGTCGATGCACCCCTCACCGAAGCGCGCTCCAAATCTCGACGCGAAGAGTGCTGCCGCGCCCTGGAAGCCGCGCGAAGCGGTTATATCGACCCGCCGGGTCCGCAATTAGCCGTGATTGAATGTTCGATCGCCTGACCCGCACAACCGAACGCCCCACTCGCACGCGATCCAAGGGTGCGGAAGGCGACGATTGCAACGACCGCAATCAACGCAATGATCAGCGCATATTCGACGAGACCTTGGCCGGAGCGGTTGCGCAAGAGCAATCGAATTCTCATACTGCTCGTATCGGTTGATTCGTCGTCGCCCACTCGGGTCGTGCCGGCTTACGGGAGGCTAGCCGTTTCACATCGCGCCGAGCTTCTCCGAGGCCGCACTCCTTCTCGCGAAGCCGACCTCGATTCAACCTATGAGAAAGCCGGCCGCGACGCCTATTTCATATTCGGATCGAGCGCATCTCTCAAACCGTCCCCGAGGTAGTTGATCGAGAGCACCGTCACGAGAATGCAGAGGCCCGGGAAGATCGCGACCCACGGGGCGATCGCCATATTCGATTCGGCATTCGCGAGCATATTGCCCCAGGACGCCGTCGGCGGTTGGATACCGAAGCCGAGAAACGAGAGCGTCGATTCGAGGATGATGACGTTCGCGATTTCGAGCGTGCCTTGTACGATGAGCGGCGCGACGGCGTTGGGCAACAGATGACGGAAGATGATCCGCCCGTCGCGATTACCGAGCGCGCGCGCCGCTTCGCAAAACTCTTTCTCGCGTAAGCTCAGGAACGACGCGCGCA
>CAXTIY010000427.1:0-2949 GCA_964244215.1 uncultured bacterium | reverse complement strand
GCTGCGCGCTTCGATCGCATCGACGACTTCGTAGCTTTCCTCGAGCAGATAGGGCACGAGCGTCTCGTGCGTCTGCTCCCGGTCCCAAGGGCAGCTGCGCCGCAAGCGGGCCATGACTTCTACGAGATCGGTCCAGCTGTGATGCTGCGACGCCGGCGGCAACGGCACGAGCGGCATGGCGATCGCGGCCGACAGCGTCGCGCGGGGCATGCCGGGCACGAGTTCTGTGCCGACGCCGGCCCGTTCGAGCGCTCGCAGCAGCAACGGCAAACCCGGAAAATCCGAGAGCGGGTTGCCGACCACGCCGAGCGCGAGGTCTCCCGCGTCGAGCCGCGCGGCGAAGGCGTCGATTTCGTCGCTCGAGCCGCGCACGAAGAGTGCCGGGTCGCCGACGCGATCGCGCAAAAGCGTCACGCCTTCGCTCTCGAGGAACAGCTGTAGTTCCGGAGGCGCGAGCGGCGTGACCGCACGCCCCGCCGCGCGAAGCGCTTCGAGGCTGCCCAGGGTCAGGAGGTCGGGATCCCCGGGCCCGAGACCGACGATACGAAGGCGACCGCTCATGACGAGCTCGCTTCTACGCGAAGGTCTCGGGACGATGCTGCATTAGGGGCTTGCGGCCGTACTCGGTGCCGGCGCTGCGGCAGAGCCGCCTGCGGGCGCGGCACCCGAAGCTGCGGCGCCCGGCGGGCCCGCCGGCGGCAAGGCGTCTTTGAGTGCGGGATCGTTGACGACGATCGTCGCTTTGCTACGCAGATTCGCAAGGAACGTCGGGATCTGCTGTTGTTCTTGCTGCTGCTGCAAGAGCGTCTTGATCTTGTCGCGCGAATTAGCGAGCGTCGCGATCTGGGCCGGCTTTTTCTCTTCGACGACGATGATGTGATAGCCGAAAGGGGATTTGACCGGACTTCCGACCGCACCGATCGATTGCGAGAATGCCGCCGCCTGGAACGCCGGGACCATCTGTCCCTTACCGAAGAAGCCGAGCTCGCCGCCCTTATCTTTGCTCGAAGGGTCCGTCGAATATTGTTTGGCGAGCGCCGCGAAATCGCCGCCGCTCTTGAGTTTGCCCTCGACGGTCTGCGCCGTCGGAAGATTGGCGACGAGAATATGTTTCGCCCGAACCTGCTCCGCCGTGTCGAGCGAGGCGTGGTTCTTGCTCAAGTACGCCGAGATATCCGCATCGGAAACTTTCACGTTACCGCCGACGCCTTTCTCTACGACTAATTTCTGCCGGAGAATGTTGTGGACATCGGCCTCGGTGAGATTCTGCGACTTTAGAATCTGCTCGAACTGCCCGGGCGGGTATTTCGATTTGATGTCGTCTTCTTGTTTCGCGACGTCCGCATCGGCGATCTCGATCTTGTTGTCCTTGGCGTACTGATCGATCAACGCGGCCTGCACGAGTTGCTGCAAGACTTGCTTGCCCTGCGGGCCCGCTTCCAACTTGGCATCGAAATCGGCGCGGGTTATTTTCTGGTCGTTGACCGTCGCGACGTCGCCGCCGCCTCCGGAACCCGAGGAGCAGCCGGCGACCGCGAGGCCGAGCAAGGCGGTAGCCGCGACGGCTAATGCCCGTGAGGGGTGAGACATTCGAACTCCAAGCGTGACATAAAGATGCGGATTCGCCGTCGGGCGAATCCAGACGCCCTTCGGGCGCTACTCTGCTGAGCGACGGGATCGTCGTGGACCCCGCAAACCCCGTCGACTTCGCCCGCCCCGCGCCCGCAATCCTGCGGATTCGCCCGATGGGCGAATCCAGACGCCCTGCGGGCGCTACTGTGCTGGGCGGGGTGAGCGTGTGGTGGGGGGCGTGCGGGAGCATGCGCTTGCAACGTCCCGCTGCGCATCATCGCGGGCTCTACGTTAAAGGCGCAGCTGCGTCTCCCGGCCTCGCCGTGACGCGCTAAGGCTAAAGCGCTTCGAGCAGAGCGCGCAGCAGCGGAACGTGCTCCGCAGGTTTGCGGTCCGGTAGATCGATCGTGATCTTGCCGTCTCCGAAGCGGAATCGATTCTTCGTAAGCGATTGCAACTTCGGAATAGCGGCCGGCGCGAATTCGAAACTCGTTCCGACGCCGAGCGTGAGGCGAGTGTTGTCGATCACGACGCGCGTCACGCCCTTGCGAATCGCGCCCGTGCGCAGCTTCGTGATCTCCACGAGATTCGCGAGCGGTTCGGGTAAGGGGCCGAACCGGTCGCGCAAACCTTCCGCCAGTTCATCGACTTCCGCTTCGCTGCGGGCGTTGGCGAGTTGCTGATAGGCGCCGATCTTTTGCGATACTTGCGGTATGTAATCGTTCGGGATGTATGCGTCGAGCTTGACGTCGATCACGGCTTCGCGCTTCTCGGGCAGATCGGCTTGCGCGCCTTTGCGCGCGGCGATGGCTTCGGCAAGTAGTTCGCAATACGTTTCGAAACCGACCGCGCCGATGAAGCCGGATTGCGCCGCGCCGAGCAGATTGCCCGCGCCGCGAATTTCGAGATCGCGCATGGCGACTTGCAGGCCGCTACCGAGATGCGTGAACTCTCGAATCGCTTCGAGTCGCGACTTCGCATCTTCCGAGAGCGCTTTGTGCGCTTGATAGAGCAGATACGCGTACGCCTGATGGTTCGAGCGCCCGACGCGGCCGCGCAACTGGTACAGTTGCGCGAGTCCGAAGCGGTCGGCGTCGTTCACGATCAGCGTATTGGCGTTGGGAATGTCGATGCCGTTCTCGATGATCGTCGTCGCGATCAAGACGTCGATCTCGCCTTCGACGAACTTCGCCATGATCGGTTCGAGTTCGGCTTCGGTCATCTGGCCGTGGCCGACCGCGATACGGGCTTTGGGCACGAGCCGCTCGAGCGCGCGCGCCACGCCGTAGATCGACTCGATGCGGTTGTGCAGATAGTAAACTTGGCCGCCGCGGTCGAGTTCCGAGACGATCGCTTTTTGCACGATCGTATCGGAGA
>CAXTIY010000426.1:0-2952 GCA_964244215.1 uncultured bacterium | reverse complement strand
AAGCCGTTGCGCTCCGAGATCACTTTGCTTCATGTCACGAACCCATCTAAGCGCGCGGCTTCAACTGCTGCACTGGATACGGCTCTCGCTTCGGGGGTGAGGTCGTTTCTTCAACTTCGTGTGCGGGGCGAGCGTTCATGTGTGACCTTCTTGACATTTGGCGCGCATACCGGCGCCAGCGCCCGGAAACCGGCCCTACCCGGCGTTGTCGACTCCAGCCATGCGGGCGCGTACGAAGCCGTCGCCATCGCTCATTACGCTACAACGAAACTATCTCGAGCGCATGGGATTTCCGAACTTCTGAGCGTTAACGCCGGCTCGGGCGCTAGATAGCCGTGAAGATACCGACCATCGGAAGCTGGAGATGAGTATGAATCAACCCGAAGCCAAGGTCGCAATCGTGACCGGCGCGCAGCGCGGAATCGGTGCTGCCGTTGCTGAACGCCTCGCGAAGGACGGCATTCGAGTCGTCATCAATTACCGCGGCGATGCCAAGCCCGCGCAGGAGCTGGCTCGAACGATCGAAGCCGACGGCGGGACGGCGCGGCCAATCGCCGCCGATGTGAGCGATCCCGCGGCGGTCCGGCGAATGTTCGACGCCGTGGAGGCGGCTTTTGGCGGAGTGGACATGCTCGTGAACAACGCCGGGGTGATGACGCTATCGAAAGTTGGCGATACCGATGACGAGACGTTCGACTGGATCGTCAGAACGAACTTGAAGGGCACGTTCAACACCTTGCGCGAGGCCGCGAACCGCTTACGCGCAGGCGGAAGGATCGTCAACCTCTCGTCGAGCGTCGTGGGACTTTTCCAGCCGACGTACGCGGTATATGCCGCGAGCAAGGCGGCCGTTGAAGCTCTTACGCACGTGCTATCGAAGGAACTCGGCGAGCGCAGGATCACGGTGAATGCCGTCGCTCCCGGGCCAACCGAAACCGAGCTGTTCATGAACGGCAAATCGAAGGAACTCGTCGAGCGCATCACGGCGATGGCGCCGCTGGGAAGACTCGGAACGCCAGAAGATATTGCAAATGCAATCGCGTTTCTCGTGAGTGAAGACGGCGCGTGGATCAACGGCCAGGTCCTGCGCTCAAATGGCGGAGTAATCTAGAAAAACTCGGCTTAGTTCTAGGTGTTGTTGTGCTGCACGCTTGAAGCGCGGGGAGCAGACGTCGTGTGCGGGGACGCGATGGCCATCTACAAGGGAATGGACGCCATCGTCCCATGGCGTAGGCTTCATGCACTCATCGAGCCGGATGATTCGAACAGCGACACGGTAGGCCGCCGATTACGCTGGAACAAAGGCTGCGAACTTATAAATCGTACAGTGGTTTAATTTCAGTGATCGGCCATTGAGGGTGCACGTCACGATATCGCATCGATAAGAGACTTCGCGCGGATTGACTTGCATGTTTAGAGGTGCGGTTGAGACGACGATCTGTATTATCCGTCGTCGACTCGAAGGCGGAGGTAAACGGCGCGCTCCTCGCCTTCCTAAAGGAGACTCACTGAGTTAATTCGCAAGCGCCCCGATGATCTCGGCCGACTGCCGGACACGCGCGATGCGAGGCAAGATGTTTTCTACTGCAAATTCGTGCAACCCGGGTGCGACGCTGCTACACGCGTCGCCAGCGATCACGACGTTATAGTTAAGGTCAAAAGCCGCGCGAGCCGTAGCTTCGACGCCCAAGTTAGTCGCCACTCCGCAGATAACAACGGTGTCACACCCGCGGCGACGGAGTTGGAGATCGAGCTCGGCGCCGAAGAAGGCGCTCATCTGGCGCTTCGTGATGCGGACGGCGGCCGGCAGTGCATCGATCTCCGGCACGAGCGTCGCGAATCCGGCCGGGAGGCCGTCCGGGGGCAGCGCCCACGGCGAATCGGCCACGCCCTTCGGGGCGTCGGCATAGCCAGGCGAATAGTCGGTCCTGGTCAGGACGATAGGCGCCTTTGCGTCCACAAAGGCGCGCCCGAGCGCCACCGCGCGAGCGACGATATCTGCTTTGCCGAACGGCACCGGCTCGGGCTCTAAGATGCCCAGCTGCAAATCGACGATGATGAGCGCAGTGGTCGTTTTTCGCAGGCTTAAGTTCACGAGGCAGCTCCCGGCACAGACATGTCGATCACGACTTTCCCAAAGGCTCCGCTGTCCAGGTGGTCCAGCGCGGCTTGGAGTTCACTAAAAGCGTAGCGACGATCGATGACTGGCTTCAGCCCGATCAGATCGACGGCGCGCACGAAGTTTTCCAATGCGCGGCGGTGGCCCGTGACGATGCCTTGGATGACCGGCGCCTTGAGGAGGATCGGCCTCGTCGGCGCGTTCAGCTCTTTGCCGCCGAGCAGCCCGATGATCGAAATCCGGCCGCCGACGGATACCGCGCCCACCGAGCGCACGAAATTCTCGCCGCCCACGAGTTCGAGCACATGGTCGGCACCGCGGCCGCGAGTAATCGAAAGCACTTCTTGAACGACGTCGGCTGCGTTGCGATTGATTCCGTGGGCGGCTCCAAGCGTCTTGGCACGCCTGAGCTTCTCGGCGCTCGACGATGTAATGACGACTTCCGCACCATGCGCCACCGCAGTTTGTAACGCAAATACTGCGACGCCGCCTGTACCGGATACAAGGACGGTCTCGCCCGCCCGTAGCCGTCCCAGCTCGATCAAAGAGAACCATGCGGTGAGCCCGGCTACCGGTAACGTGGAGGCTTCTCCATCGTCGAGCGTCGCCGGTGCAGCGGTGAACCAGCCTTCCGGAAAGCTGACGTACTCGGCGAGTACGCCCTGATAATAACCGCCCAGCGTACGGTACGCTGGCTCCTGAGCGGTGCCTTCAGGGCGGCCGTCGATCCACGCAGGTATGAAGTTCGAGATTACGCGTGCGCCGGGTGCGAATCGCGTGACGCCATCGCCGACCGCCTCGACGACGCCGGCCATGTCGGAAGCGGGAACGAA
>CAXTIY010000425.1:0-2967 GCA_964244215.1 uncultured bacterium | reverse complement strand
CGTGTATGTAAATTGCGGCGACTTCGCGAGCGGAGTCAGGGCGAGCGCGAGCGCTTGGGCCTGCGTCATGCCGCAGTATAGCCCGCTCGCTAGCGTCGCGTCCAGTTCGCTGCGCCCCTGTTTGATTTGCGTGTCGGGCGAAGTACCATTATGCTATGGCAACGATGCAAGCGCTCGATCTTAGGTTTACCTTTCCACGTAGCGGCCGCGACCTGCTCGGGGGCTACGCCTGGCTCGCGCGGCTGGCCGACAAGGCCCGCGCGGAAGCTGCGGGCACGGGCGGCGACTACGTCGCGTATTGCCCGCTCTCGCTCGGTTATCTCGAGCGCACGAACCTAACGCAAGCCGAGTTCGAGAAGCTCGTGGCGGAGGGCACCTCGGACGACGCGCTCATTACCTATTTCGATAAGCACGTATCCGCCGCCGGAAAGCGCGCCGGTAACGCGTACGTGCTCGAAGACATGGCGAGCCATCTCGACGAGCAAGACGAAGAAGAAGGCCGCTAGCAGCGAGTCCTATTGCGCCGCGATCGACGGCATCGAGTTGCGAAGCACGAACTTTTGAATCTTTCCCGTCGCCGTTTTCGGTAACTCGTCTACGAACACGAACGCTTTGGGCGTTTTAAAATGCGCGAGCGCGTCGCGCGTAAATTGCCGTAGCTCCGCTTCCGTCGTCGTGGCACCCGCGTTGCACACGACGAAGGCGTGCGGCGCTTCGCCCCAGCGCTCGTCCGGGAGACCGACGACGGCCACTTCCAAGACCGCGGGGTGACGCAGCAGTACGCCTTCCACTTCCACCGACGAAATATTTTCGCCGCCGCTGATGATGACGTCTTTGATGCGGTCGGTAATTTGTGCGTAGCCGTCGGGATGCACGACCGCGGCGTCTCCGGTATGGAAGTACCCGCCGCGAAATGCGTGTTCGGTCGCGACCGGATCTTCGTAATAGCCGCGCATTACGACGTTGCCGCGTACGACGATTTCGCCCGGCGATATCCCGTCGTGCGGCACCTCGCGGCCGTCATCATCTTGTACCATGAGTTCGCCCGACGTGATCAGTTCCACGCCTTGCCTCGCTTTGAAGGTCGCGCGTTCGCGTGCGGAAAGTCGCGCGAGATCCCCGCGCGGCTCGCACACCGTAATGAACGGCGCCGTTTCGGTGAGCCCGTACACGTGCGTCACGTCCCAGCCCAGTTCTTCTTCGATGCGCTCGATCGTGGCGGCCGCCGGCGGTGCGCCCGCGGTGACGACGCGCACGCCCGGCCGCGCCGCGCGTCGCAGCGGCTCGGGCGCGTTCGCGATTCCGATCAGTACGGTCGGCGCCGCGCAGAGCATCGTGACGCGCTCTCGATCGATAAGTGCGAAGATTCGCTCGTAGTCGACTTTGCGCAGGCAGACGTGCGTGCCGCCCGCGGCCGTGATCGTCCACACGAACGTCCAACCGTTGGCGTGGAACATCGGTAACGTCCAGAGATAGCGCTCGTCCGGCGTCATGTGCACGTGCACGAGCGTTCCGACGGAATTCATGTACGCGTTCCGATGCGTCATCATGACGCCCTTGGGCCGGGCCGTCGTGCCGCTCGTGTAATTGATCGTCAACAGATCGTTTTCGTCGATCGTGGCGGGGACGAGCCGTTGCGTGGCACCCGCGATCAGCGCCTCGTAATCGAGCCAGCCGTCGCGCGCACCCTCGAGCGCGATGTAACGCTCGACGCTCGGTAACTGCGAACGGATGGCGTCGACGGCATCGAGCAAGTCGCCGTGCACGCACACCACGCGCGCGCCGCTATGATTTAAAATGTATTCGAAATCGGCCGGCGTTAAGCGATAGTTGACCGGTACGAGCACCGCGCCGAGTTGCGGTATCGCATAAAACGACTCGAGCTGCGCGTGCGTGTTCGGTGCGATATAGGCGACGCGATCGCCCTTGCTAACGCCGAACTGCTGCAGCACCGAAGCAAAGCGTTCGCAGCGTTCGAAGAACTGCGCGTACGTCAAACGCATGCCCTCGTCGACGACGGCGGTCCGCTCGGGATACAGCCGGCGCGCGCGACGCATAAATTCGAGCGGTGATAAAGCGACGTTCATAAGCGGATCTCCAGAAAATCGAACCCGAATCGTTTCACGAGCGCCCCTCGTGCGCCCCTTCGCACGCGCCGCGCGCCGGGAAGCGTACCGGCGTCTCCTTGGAGTTCCGGAATACGAAGTCGTAGAAAATGTCCGAAATGGATCAAGACTCCCCCGAGCCGCACGTGGACGGCTTCGCCGCGCTCGGGCTCGACCCGGCGCTCGGATCGGCGCTCGCGGCGCTCGGCTACGAAGAACCGACGGCCATCCAACGCGAGGCGATCCCGCCGTTACTCGCGGGACGCGACGTACTCGGACAGGCGGCGACCGGCACGGGCAAGACGGCCGCATTCGCCTTGCCGCTTTTGCACCGCATCGGCCGCCAGAGCGGCGATCGACGCCCGGTGCGCGGCCTCATTCTCGTGCCGACGCGCGAACTCGCAATGCAAGTAGCCGAAGCCGTTCACAAATACGGTCGCGCGCTGGATATGCGCGTGTTGCCGGTATATGGCGGACAATCCATTTCACAGCAACTGCGCGCCCTGCAACGCGGCGTGGACGTCGTCGTCGCGACGCCGGGCCGCGCGCTCGACCACATCCAACGCGGCACCCTCAAATTCGACGCCGTCGAGACGGTCGTGCTCGACGAAGCGGATGAAATGCTCGACATGGGATTCGCAGACGAACTCGAGGCGATTCTCGCGGTCACGCCGCGCGGACGCCAGACGGCGCTCTTCTCCGCCACGATGGCGAAGCGCATTCTCGAGATTGCGAAACGTCATTTGAACGATCCCGTTCGGGTGACGATCGCGCGCGAAACGGTGGCGCCGGGCGACGTGCCGCGCGTGCGCGAGGTCGCCTACATCGTGCAGCGCCGCCACAAAGCGGCCGCACTCGCACG
>CAXTIY010000424.1:0-2975 GCA_964244215.1 uncultured bacterium | reverse complement strand
CGCGCGGCGCGCTCGTGCCGTTGCACTTTTGGTTCGACGAAGCTCACGCGACCGCGCCAACCCCACTGTGCATGATTCTCTCGGGCGCGATGGCGCCGCTCGCACTCTACGGTTTCGCTCGCTTCTACTGGGACGCGTACGCGGGTGCCGTACCGCCCAGTGCTGCGCTGCATACGCTCATCGCGGGCTGCGGCGTGCTTTCGGTTGCCATCGGATCGCTGATGTGCTTGCGCGAAACGCAGCTCAAACGCGCCGTCGCTTATTCGACCGTCGCGCATGGCGGCGCGGCGCTCGTTGCAATCGGCGCGTTCGACGCGGCGTCGCTACGCGATGCGGCGCTCTACGTAACGGCCTACGGTTCGGGCGCTGCGGCGCTCTTCGCGACGATCGCAATCTTGCGTGCCCGAACGGGACACGGGGACTTGCGCGATCTCGCCGGCAGCGGAGTCCGTTTACGCTATACCGGTATCGCATTCGCGCTCGGCACGATAGCCGTTACGGTCGTTCCACTCGGCGGCGGCTCGCTCGCCCACGCGTGCGCCGTCGTCGTCGGCATCGTTACGGGCGGCGCGTTCGCAAGAACGTTCTGGCGCATATTCGTGCAGCACGCGGAGAATGCGGTGGAACCGCAAGGCGTTCCATGGTTCATGCTCGGGCCGGCACTGGGATTCGGTATCGCGCCGCTCGCATTCGCCGTTCCGGCCGTGCGCGAATTCGCAGCACTCGCCGCGGCAAAGCTCGTCGACGGGACGGGTTATGCCGCGACGTTGTTCGGAAAGACGGCAGCCATCGTCACTTCATCGCCACTCGAACCAATCGGCGTGGGTATCGTTCTCGCGCCGCTCGGTGCGTTCGCCGTTGCTTGGCTCGCGCTTACGCGGGCGCCCGCCATCGCGAGACAACGTCGCGCGTGGGGCCGCGGACGTGCAATCGGTGCGCTCGCCGAGCTCCATAACGGCGACTCCGCGCAGTATATCGCGTGGATCGCCGGCAGCGCGGCCGTGGCGGCTATGGTGTGCACGTGGCGTTGATGCGGCCTAGCTTCGAAGCGGCTGCACGTCGCGGCTCGAGGCGCCGCGGCTCGAGGCATCTCGGCTTCACGAGCGAAGCGACGTCGATGCAAACGCCAGGGCACATCGCAGCACTGGTACTCGGCTCCAGGCGTTTAAGGTTCCATGCGCAGATAGCGTTTGAACTCCGGGTAATGGTGTTGGCAAAAAGAAAGCTGCTACCGCTGCTGACGGGAAGCCGAAGGCTGTAACCACAGCCATTACATATAGATTCATCATCAGGCGCTTCCCAAAGACGTAAGAGCCAATAACGGTACTTGGTGACTCTACTACTCCAGCCATGAATTGCTCGCGATGCGATTATCTTCTAGACGCCACCGCGCCAGCCGCGTTTAAAGCAAGCGCCGAAAATTCGCCCGGGTCGAACTCGCTCACGCCGGCCCAGTCGTACACGTCGACCGACACGAGATCGCCATACTTCAATTTACCGGACGCCGGCTCGACCACGGCGAATCCGTTCGCGTCGGATGCGGTACGCGTCAGCGCCGAACACTGATTGCCGAGCGGTATTGCGACTAGGCCGCTCGCCCGGGCGCGAACGCTCACGAACGGCAGATACGTACGATTCTCTTTCCCGTGCAGTTCGCCTAGAAGACGAGCCGTCACGCGAGGGAGAAGCAACGGCTCACGATACCCAGCTAAGCGGAAAAGCGCGGGCCGCACGAGTTCGTGCAACGCGACGAATGCGGCTGCGGGATTGCCGGCTAATACCGCAACGCGCGCCGTTCCAAAGCGACCGAACCCGGTCGGCCGCGCGGGCCGTATCGCGACCGATTCGAAATCGAACATCACGCCGAGCTCGCGTAGCAACGGTTTGATGTAATCGCGTTCGCCGACGGATGCGCCGCCCGTCGTGATAACGAGATCGGCTACGGAGAAGGCGTGCTCGAGTTCGGCTCGCAGCGTGAGTACGTCGTCGGGCGCTCGCATGCTCGAGACGACGTCCGCACCGTAGAGTGTCATCGTCGCGGCGACGAGCGTCGCATTGCTGTTGCGGATTTGGCCGTAACCGGGCGTCTCATCGACGCGCACGAGTTCTTCGCCGCTGCACACGATCGCGACGCGCGGACGCCGCACGACGCCGATCTTCGCATACCCGGCAGCCGCGAGAAGTCCGAGGGCGCCAGGCCCGAGGGCCGTGCCTGCGGCGACGAGCAGATCGCCGCGCAGCGCATCTTCACCCGGTGGAAAAATGTGCCCGCCCGCGCATGCCGGGCGCTCGAAACGAACGCGATCGCCCATCACGACGACGTCTTCGATCGGCACGACGGCGTCGGCACCGAACGGTATCGGCGCGCCCGTGGCGATCGCCGAAGCGGTTGCCGTTTCTTGCGCAGAGCCCGCTCCTGGTTCCGCATAGATCGTGCCGCGGATAGGAAGCGTTACGGGTGCACCGTCCGTGTCGCGCGCCCGCACGGAGAACCCATCCATTGCGGAGCGCGCGAACGGCACGAGATCTTCGCGTGCATGCACGTCCGTGGCTAAGATTCGGCCAAACGCCGTTTCGAGCAAGACCGTTTCAACCGTGAGTGGCGCGCAGGCCGCGATGATGCGCCGCTGCGCTTGTGCGAGACTTATCACCGTCCGAGCCGTTCGCAGCCCGGGACGATGCGCAGCTGCGCTTCTGAATGTTTGATCAAAGCGTTACGTTACGATGCGGTGCGGACTCGCATAGATATTGAACCGCTTTCCGCGTAAAAACCCGATTAAGGTTACGCCGAACTCGGTTGCGAGATCGACCGCGAGACTGCTCGGCGCCGATACGGCGCAGAGCACCGGAACGCTCGCCGCGAGCGCCTTTTGCACGAGCTCGTAGCTCGAGCGGCCGCTGACGAGAACGATCGATTCGGAAAGCGACCGGCGCTCGAGCAGCGACCAACCTATGAGCTTATCCATTGCGTTATG
>CAXTIY010000423.1:0-2990 GCA_964244215.1 uncultured bacterium | reverse complement strand
TCGCGTTATGGGTTCACCGTTTCCTCGCCCGTTCACCGAGCCGTCTGCCCATGGTGCAACTCGAAGATCTGCTCGGTGACGTCGAACAGACTAACGTGCCGACGACGACGGACGAGCATCCGAATTGGCGAAGGCGAACCTCGATAGCACTCGAGGATCTTCCGACGGATCCTCGTTTTATTTCGCTTGCATCGGCGCTGCAGCGCGACCGTGGCAGCTGAGCTGCGCTCGCCTAAAGCCGAGGCGCGTAGCTCGCGTGGTGCCGGTGCTTTAGCAACCGCGACGCCGGCTTTTGAAACGCGCACGATCTTTCGACGTGCGCGGCCGGCGGTGTTCGCGCCCTTTAACAGCGGCGCCATTGTCGCCGTTGCAGCATGCCCCTCGGCTGCGTGAGGATGGCTCGCTCCGTCCAGATGGCGGTCGCGGGTTGTTCGGTCGACACCATCGGTCCTCGTTCACGATGCTTGACGAACGGAAGTGAAGCCATGCGTCGGGGCGAGCGAAACGCGTTCGTCGAGCTTCCTTAAACTGTTCCGACGGTTTCGTAGCAAGCCTTAGCCCTTCCGCCGATCTCGAAGCTGGCACGACGTCGACGCCGTAGCGAGTCCGATCCGCCCTAGGGCGAAGCCAGGCGCGTGCGTAATGGCGACGGTCAAGATACCAGGCTTCGAAGCCGATACCGTTTATGGTATGGCCCTATCGACCGATCCGCCCGAAGGTCAGCTGCGGTCGGATGCTGCAACGGCTCGAATTCGCACTCTGGTGGCCGCTGCTGCACCGGCACTATCGGCGGACGGCGCTGCGTTCGTGCTCTTTTCCGGGCGCGGTACGGAGTGCCTCGCAAGCGTCGGCGCAGCGACGACCATCGTGTGGTCGCCGGAACTTACCGCGGCGGCGCTAGGCAGTCGCCTCCTACTTGTGGAGCGCTCCGAACAAAACCACGCGTTCTCCGCCTCTTTATTCGACTCGGACATACGATTCTTCGCGAGCTTGCATATCGGCTCGGACGAAGTGCCGCTAGGACTTCTAGCAGTTTGCAGCCACGATCCTCGCTCGCTCAGCGGCGCGCAGGAATACGTGCTTGCCACGTTCGCCGCTCAAATCGCAGACCAATTCGAGCTCGAAGAATTGCGCAAATTCCGTGCCACTTCGCAATTAAAGAATGGCTCGCGTGAACGGTTGCGCTTGCTCGAGTCCGTCGTCATCAACGCGAACGACGCCGTGCTCATAACGGAAGCCGAGCCCGTCGATCTTCCCGGCCCTCGCATCGTGTTCGCGAATCGGGCTTTCACGCGTACCACCGGCTACGAGCTTCGCGAGATCTTGGGTATGACGCCGCGCATCTTGCAGGGGCCCGAAACGGGCGACTCGGCGCGCGTGCGCATAAGAGCGGCGTTACGCGCGTGGGAACCGATTGAAGTCGAGCTGCTCAATTATCACAAAGATCAGACGCCGTTCTGGGTCGAGCTGAGCATCGTCCCTGTCGCCGACGAATCGGGATATTTCACGCATTGGGTTTCGGTGCAGCGCGACGTCACCGAACGCAAGGCGGCCGAAGAGTTGGCGACGCGAGCGCGCGTTTCCGAAGCAGCCAATGCCGCGCTCGAATACCGCGCTTTCCACGACGAACTCACCGGACTTCGAAATCGGGCTTATCTCACCGACCTCGTGCAAAGTCGGCTCGACCGACTTCACGATGGAGACGGACACCGCTTTGCCGTACTTTTTTTCGATCTCGACCGCTTCAAGGTCGTCAACGACGGCCTGGGGCATCGCGTCGGGGACCTCATGCTCATCGAGTTCGCCCGCAAAATCGAAAGTTGTATTCGCCCGAAAGACACGCTCGCGCGCATGGGAGGCGACGAGTTCCTCTGCCTCATCGAAGCCGAGGACATGCAAGACGTCGTCACGATCACGGAACGTATCCTCGTCTCGCTGCGGACCCCCATCCGCCTCGCTAACCGCGAGATTTTTGCGAGCACGAGCATCGGCATCGCCCACGTTGATGAACGCTATGAAAGCGGCGCGGACGTCATTCGCGATGCCGACACTGCGATGTATCGCGCCAAAAATAATGGCGGCATGCGCTTCGAACTGTTTCACGAGACGATGCACGAACGCGCGCTCGCAACGCTGCGGTCACAAATGGATTTGCGGGCCGCTATCGATAGAACGGAATTCAAACTCTACTATCAACCGCTCGTCAACATAAACGACGGCCGAGCCTACGGCTTCGAAGCGCTCGTCCGCTGGCAACATCCGGAGCGTGGCCTCATAGGCCCGGCAGAATTCATTCCGGTCGCTGAAGAAACGGGTCTCATCGTCACGATTGGAACGCGAATTTTGCGCGAAGCGTGCCGACAAATGCATGCGTGGCACGTTTCTTCGCCCGAACTTGCCAAGCTTGCGCTCAGCGTCAACGTATCGAGCAGACAACTGAGCGATCCTAACTTCATGAACGAACTCGAGGCCGCACTCTCGGATAGCGGGATGGACGGACGCACGCTTCAGCTCGAATTAACCGAAAGCATCATCCTCGAACAGGCCGAGAGCGTGCGGAACCTATTGGAACGCATACGATCGCTCGGCGTGCGGATTGCGCTAGACGACTTCGGCACCGGTTATTCATCGCTGAGTTATCTCGAGCGGTTCCCGATCGATACCTTGAAGATCGATCAGTCGTTCGTCAGACGGTTATTGACCGAACCGACCACTAGCGAAATCGTCAGGCTTATCGTTGGACTCGGACGGGCCCTCGATATGAACGTCGTCGCGGAAGGAGTTGAGAACGTCGAGCAGTGGGATGCGTTGCGAAAATTCGGCTGTGGAAGCGCACAAGGCTACCTTTTTAGCCGACCCGTCTCCGAGAGAGAGGCCCCGGCGCTTCTCGGGCGCCAGCTTGCAAAACCGTTGCCGTCTCGTTCGTCTCCGTTATTTTGAACCAGTGCCCTAACAGAATTTCCCGGGCTGCCAGCCGACGAGGTCAGCTT
>CAXTIY010000422.1:0-2991 GCA_964244215.1 uncultured bacterium | reverse complement strand
GGCGGCGTCGTCCGGATTGCGTGATCCTGCTCGATGAAATCGAGAAGGCGCATCCCGACGTTTTCAACTTGCTCTTGCAAGTGCTCGAAGATGGGCGCTTGACCGACTCTCAGGGTCGCGTCGTCGACTTTAAGAACTCGGTTATCATCATGACGTCCAACGTCGGCGCATCCGGTATGCAAACGACGACCGATATCGGATTCCGGCCGCAAAAAGCGAGCGGCGAGATGGATCAGGCGGCCTACGAACGGATGAAGGGCAAGGTCCTGGAAGAGGTCAAGCACACCTTCCGGCCCGAGTTCCTCAACCGTATCGACGAGATCGTCGTCTTCCATCAGTTGAGCCGCGAACAGATCGAGCAGATCGTATCGCTCGAACTCGAGAAAGTCATCCGCGAGATCAAGGCGCAAGAAATGCACCTCGAAGTCGTCGATGAAGCGAAGGCTTTGCTCGCGCGTAAGGGTTGGGATCCGCAGTTCGGTGCGCGGCCTTTACGTCGCGCGATCCAACGTGAAGTCGAAGACGAACTCGCCGAAGAGCTGATCAAGGGCACGTTCGTAACGGGCGACCGGATATTAGCCGAGATCAATCCGGATAATCCGGAGAAGTTGCGCTTCTCCAAGATCCCCTCGGTCGAACCGCCTGCGGCGCCTTCGCCGGAGCTGACCGTCAACTAGCCGGTTCTTGGTACGGTACATGGCGATGCCCGCGACGTTTAGCGTCGCGGGCATCGCATCGTTCTTGGTTACTTTGGGCGGAGGCCTATTCTGACGCCGTTCGCCACGTGGCGCTCGCGATTGCCGGCGTCGATCGGTTCGTGGTTCTCGCGGGATCTCGTGCGCACGGCCCTCGCACTCGTCGAGACGAAGCGCGTGACGTTGCGCGCCGTCGAAGATCTCAAGCTCGAATCGGCGGTTAACGATCCGAAGGGCATGCGTGAGGTTCTCGTCGAGTGGGGCACGGGTACGGGCCCGCTCGCTTTACGTGCGGTCTGTTCGTGCGGCGGCAGCGGCATCTGCGAGCACGTCGTCGCGACGCTCGAAACCGTGCGTTCGCAAACAGAAATCGAAGAAGGCGAACCGCCCGCAGCCGAACTCGACTTAAGTTGGTTGCCGTCGCCACGTGTCGAGACCAAACAAACCCGCGCACGTAGCGTGTGGCCGGTTTTTTCTTCACCCGACGGTGCGACGCTCGCCGCGTCGCTGGTTCTCGATTCGCCGCGTCTGCGCGGCGTGGTTCGCGATGCGGCCTCCGTCGTCGCGATGATGGATACGACGCCCGTGGATGATTGGGATGAGATCGATCGCGAGCTCATGCGGGACGAAGCCGTCAACGACGCCTTCGGCGGCCGGCAAGCTCCGCGCGCTCTCGCGCGCGCGCTCTTTCGTTTGGCGCGCCATCCGCGCTTACGTTTCGATCCCGATCCCTCAGCCGGGCGCCATCCCTCCGAATTACCGGAATTCCGCATCGATCTGCGCGGCGTGGCGTTACGGGCGGTGCGGCACGACGGTGCGTTCACCCCGCTTTTCGAAGGCGTCGACGGCGTGCGCATTCCGGCCGAGCGGGCGCTCTTACTCGACGGGCCTCCCGCCTGGATCGGCACCGAGCGTGCGGCATATCTCGTCGACGGCAGTTTCGATGCGAAGAAAGCGATCGAAGCGGCGCGCACGACGAACGGCAACTCCGCGAAGCCACTGACGCCGCGGACGATCGCGCGTGTCGCTCCGTTCCTGACGCCCGAAGATCGTATCGGGCTCGGTATCGTCGATGCCGAACGGCCGTCGGCCGAGATCGCGCTCGGCTGGTCGAACGGTGCGCTCGTCGTCGATCTTACGTTTATCGACCGTGCGACGGGCGCGCGCGCACCGTACACGCTGCTCGGTGCGATCGCGCCGCACGAGAAGCGCTTCGTGCGCTTCACGAGCGAACGCGCGGCGGAATTACGCGCGCGGCTCATCGAGGTCGGCTTCGTGCCGCGTTCGAGCGACGGATTCGCGTTGCACGGAGCCGATCGCGCCGCGCATTTCGTGCGCGAGACGCTACCGACATGGGACGATCTCGACCGGCGCCTCGATCCCGGCCTAACCGATCTCGTTCGCGGCAATACCGAACTCGATATCAACGTCGTCGCGGAACGCTCGGGTGTGGATGCGAATTGGTTCGAGTTGAAAGTCGACGTGTTCGTCGGCGGCTCGGGTGCGGCGCTTACGCCCAAAGAACTTGCGGCACTGCTTTCCTCGAGCGGCCGCTTCGCCGAGGTGCGCGGCAAACTCGTCGATGTCGAGAAACTTCGCGACCGTAACGATATTCTGAGCGACATCGCGGAGCGTCGCCATAGCGGCCTCGCGGCGTTGCTCGCGCTGCGCGACGAATTGCACGATAATTTCGGCAACGTCTCGCTGCCGCCCGAAGTCGAGCGCATGCGCGAAAAACTGCGCGACTTTCAAGGTATCGCGACGGTCGAACCGCCCGCTCTCACCAACGGCTCGCTGCGCGGCTATCAGCAGCGCGGTCTCGATTTTCTCGCCTATCTCGCGGAGTTCGGTTTCGGCGGTATCTTAGCCGACGAGATGGGCCTCGGCAAGACCGTGCAGGTGGTGAGCTACTTATTACGCCGTAAGCAAACCGATGGTCCGGTGCCCTCGCTCGTCATCGCGCCGACCTCCGTCACGCACACGTGGCAGGCCGAAATCGCGCGCTTCGCGCCCGACCTCAAAGTATTGCGGCTACAATCGGGTAGCGAACGTGCGGCCCGATACGAAGAGATTCCCAAAGCCGACGTCGTCGTTACTTCGTACGCGCTCGCGCGCCTCGACGCGCAGCAGCTTTCGCAATTCAACTTCCGCGCGCTCATTCTCGACGAAGCGCAGAATGCGAAAAATCCCTCATCGCAGATCGCACGCGTCGTGCGCGGCCTGCATGCCGATCACCGGCTCGCGCTCACGGGTACGCCCGTCGAGAATTCGCTGCGCGATCTGTGGGCGATCTTCG
>CAXTIY010000421.1:0-3014 GCA_964244215.1 uncultured bacterium | reverse complement strand
ACATGGATTGGGTCGAGGTCTTGCGCCAATTCTACGGTCCCTTCGCGCACGAACTCGAAGAGGCGGAGAAGAAGCTTCCGAAGATCGAGGTCAAGGACGAGCCGACCGATGAAATTTGCGTAAATTGCGGCAAGCCGATGGTCATTAAATCGGGTCGCTTCGGTCGCTTCATCTCATGCACGGGCTATCCCGAGTGCAAGACGACGAAGGCGATCCTCAAAGATACGGGCGCGAAGTGTCCCAAAGACGGCGGGATCGTGGTCGAGCGCAAGTCGCGGCGCGGCCGCACGTTTTATGGTTGCGCGAATTATCCGGCGTGCGATTTCGTCTCGTGGGACCGCGTCATTCCCGAACCGTGCCCCGTTTGCGGCGCGTACGTGACGGCGAAATCGAAGCGCGGCGTCCTAAGCTTCGTGTGCAGCAAAGATAAGGAGCACGACGTAAGCGCGCTCGGAGGTGGACCGGGTTCCGATTCGGATACGGATACGGAAACCGAACGCGATCCCGAACCCGCCCGTGCGTAGCCCGCACGCATGACGCTACGCGTCATCGGTGCCGGTCTCGCCGGTTGCGAGGCGGCCTGGCAGGCCGCGCAGCGCGGACTCGACGTGGAGCTCTTCGAGATGCGCCCGCATGCCCGCGGTCCGGCGCACAAGACGGACCGCTTCGCGGAACTGGTCTGCAGCAATTCGCTGCGCGGCGCTTCTCTGGAGAACGCGGTCGGCTTACTTAAAGAAGAGCTCGCGCGCATGGATTCGCTCATCATCACGAGCGCGCGCGAAGCGGCGGTGCCGGCAGGCGGCGCGCTCGCCGTCGACCGCGACCGCTTCGCCGAACTCGTCGAGCGGCGGCTACACGCGCATCCGCGCGTTCGCGTCCTTCGCGAAGAAGTGCGGACGATCGATTCGAACGTCCCGACGATCGTCGCGTGCGGCCCGCTGCCCTCGGATCCGCTCGCGGCCGCGATCGACGCGCTGCTCGCGAGCGTGCCGCCGCAGGGGACGAACGGGCGGCCGCGGCTTCACTATTACGACGCGGCCTCGCCGATCGTCGCCACAGAGTCGCTCGACCGTAGCCTGCTTTATGAGAAGTCGCGTTACGATAAGGGTGACGGCGCGGATTATCTCAACATCCCGCTCGACCGCGAGCAATACGCGACGTTCATCGCGGATTTGCGGACGCTACCCAAACACGAACCCAAAGAATTCGAAGCCGATGCCGCCGCGGGGAAAGTGCCGTACTTCGAAGGCTGTTTGCCGATCGAAGAAATGGCCGCGCGCGGTGAGGATGCGCTACGCTTCGGGCCGCTCAAACCGGTCGGCTTGCGGGATCCGAGTACGGGCAGAACTCCGCATGCCGTCGTGCAATTACGCAAAGAGAACGTCGCCGGCAGCGCCTACAATCTCGTCGGCTTCCAAACGCGGTTAACGTGGCCGGCGCAAAAAGAAGCGTTCGCCAAATTGCCTGGGCTCGCGAACGCGGAATGGCTGCGGCTCGGCGTAATGCATCGTAACTCGTTTATCGATGCGCCGCGTTATCTGACGCCCGGCTTATTGCTGCGCGGTACGCAGCGCACGTGGTTCGCCGGGCAGATTACGGGTGCCGAGGGGTACGTCGAAGCGGCGGCTTGCGGAACGATTGCGGCTTTGTCGGCCGTCTGTTTCGCGGACGGACGCGCGCCGATCGACGTGCCCGAGGATACGGCCCTCGGTGCGGTCGTCGCGCATCTGCAAAATCGACAGACGGCCGATTTTCAGCCTTCGAACGTAACGTGGGCGTATTTCTCGGCGCTCGACGTCCGGATTAAAGACAAACGCGAGCGGCGCCGTTTGCTTGCCGAGCGCGCGCTCGAGCGTATCGAAGCGTGGCGCGCGACGCTTCCGTCGAGCGTCCGCGAAGCGGTCGCATCCGCGTGACTTCCGAAATCCAGATCGGCACCGCAGGGCCGGCCGATCTCACGATTTTGCTCGCGTCGCGGATTCTGCTTACGAGTTCCGCACGGCAGATGGCGATCGTGCGCGAGGCTGTCGCGCGCGGCGGAGCTCTCGTGGCGCGCGACGCTTGCGATCTGGCCGGGTTCGTGACCTGGGATACCGGCTTCTTCGATCGGCCATTCGTGCGATTGCTCGTCGTCGAGCCGGAGTACCGCAGGCGCGGTGTCGGTGCGGCGCTCGTTCGCGCCGTCGAAGCGGCGGCTCGCTCCCGCGGCGAACTTTTCGTCTCGACCGAAGCGATCAACGCGCCGATGCAGGCGTTACTCGCAAAGCTCGGCTACGGTCCGAGCGGCTCGATCGATAACGTGAACGAACCCGGCAACGCGGAGCTGGTCTATTACAAGCGACTGTAAAGGGCCGAGGTGCGGTGCGCGGGGGCTCCGGCGAGTGAGAATGGGAATGGGAAGCTATGCGTATCCGTTCCACGACCATTCTCGCCGTGCGCCGCGAAGGCAAGCTCGCAATTGCGGGCGACGGTCAAGTCACCTTCGATAAGACGATCATGAAGCACGGCGCTCACAAAGTACGTCGTATCGCGGGCGGTGCCGTGCTTGCCGGGTTCGCCGGCAGCGCCGCCGACGGCATTACGCTGCTCGAGAAATTCGAAGGCAAGCTCGGCGAGTACAAAAACAATATCGTGCGCGCGGCGGTAGAACTCGCCAAAGACTGGCGGCAAGACCGGGCGCTGCGCCGGCTCGAAGCGTTGCTCGTGGTCGGCACGGCGGAACATCTCTTCGTCATCAGCGGCAACGGCGACGTGATCGAGCCCGACGAAGGCATCGCCGCGATCGGCAGCGGCGGCCCCTACGCGCAAGCCGCCGCGATGGCGCTCGTGCGACACTCGTCGCTCGATGCCGAGGGCATCGCGCGCGCGGCGCTACAAGTGGCGGGCCGCATCGACATCTATACCAACGACGACATCATCGTGGAGGTTGTGTAACGTGATCGACTTCGTGCGGGCCAACCGCGAGCGCTATGTAAGCGAACTCAAAACGTGGATCGCCTGTCCGTCGGTTTCGG
>CAXTIY010000420.1:0-3025 GCA_964244215.1 uncultured bacterium | reverse complement strand
CATGCGCCGATTATACGTTACATTAGACTGCATGTCAAGTATACCGTACATTTGATCTATTGTGATAGCCCGATCTAGGGAGCGGCCGAAGCGTGGTTTGGCGTGGCGCGCTAAACGAACAGTCTCGACGGATCAGCCATCTTTACGCGATACGTTATGGCGCGAGACTGCAACAGGTTCTACATCGTAGACGACGACATGGCTGAACTGCGGGCCGAATTCGTCGATGAAGCGGAGATGGTCGGGGTGGATTTCGTAGGCGTCGTGGGCGGCGCGGTTCGTAAATTCAACCAGAAGCGCGACTCCGTACGAGCTGTCCACCGGCAGTTTGGATGGGCCCGATGGGAAGCCGACGGTGAGGCGGACGATGCCCGGGATACCGGAGAGGTGCCGCTCGCAGCCATCGGCGACTCGTGGGGCCGCGTCGGCGTGTCGCAGCCAGAAGAAGACGTTGTGAAAGAAGTTCGCTTGCTCCGTCATTTATTATCTCTATCAATCGCGTTCGTCGAACGTACCGAAGCGAGCGCAAGTTGTGCTCGTTTGAGCATTCATCGCAAAGCCGGCCGCTAAACCGAATTACACGCGTTCAAGTATTTCGCGGATCGCGCGAGCGATAAATTCGTTATCGATGGGATTGACTCCGGCGCCTGCAGCGTGACCCCAATCGCTCGGAATGACGCGCAACTGCGCGTGCGGCATGTGACGCACTTCGATTTCACTATCCTCTGGCGGAAAATAGGTGTCGGTTCGGCTCGGCATAACGATCGCGTTCGCACGCAGCGAGCCAAGGGCTCGCGAAAAGTCGCCGGCGTATGGATGACGGCTGGAGACATCCGCGGCTCGCCACGTTGCGAACATCGCCTTTAGATCGCGTGGGTCGCCCGCGAATGCCGCCGGACCGTACCACTCGTCGACAAAACCTTGCAGCGTCGTTGCGTTTTCTAGCGAGCGCCATAATTCTTTTCGATAGAACGCTTGCGACAGGCCCCAAGCGGCCCAGATCCGTCCGAGCGTTTCGGGGCCGGCTGCGTCCAGCGTCGCGACCGCGCCATCGATGAAGACGCGATTATGCGGAGAGGTTCTCGCCGATCCGCAGATCGGCACGATACGTTCCACGAATGCCGGATAGGCGCAGGCCCAGTGAAACGTCTGCTGGGCGCCCATCGAGAAGCCGGTCACGAGTGCTATCTTCGCGACCTGCAGACATTCAGTCACGAGCCGGTACTGCGCCGCGACGTTGTCGTAGATGCCGACCTGCGGAAAGTCATCGCCCGGCGTCGTGCTCGGCGAGCTGGACAGTCCGTTGCCAAATAGGTTCGTCGCTATGACGAACCAGCGAGAAGTATCGAGGGGTTTGCCCGGGCCGATGAGCCAGGCGCTATCCGCATGTGTCGCACCGTATGCACTCGGAACGACGATCGCATTGGACCGCGCGGCGTCGAGCTTGCCGTACGTCGCATAAGCTATTCGGGCGCTCCGCAAAATCTGGCCGGACTCGAGCGTCATGTCACCAAGTTCGAAGGTCGAGTAATCAGGCACGGATTTATTATTGCCCCGTGCAGCGCCGGAGCCTGCGGCGCGCGAGAGCCGCCCACTAGCCTCGGCTCCGCCGAGGCGCAAATCTCTTTCGCAGGA
The DNA here is from genome assembly GCA_964244215.1 of uncultured bacterium. Taxonomy (GTDB): domain Bacteria; phylum Vulcanimicrobiota; class Vulcanimicrobiia; order Vulcanimicrobiales; family Vulcanimicrobiaceae; genus CAXTIY01. The sequence goes on along the minus strand of CAXTIY010000420.1, from coordinate 1,390 downwards.
CGTTTTCAGGCTTCGCGCGCACAGACGTTGCGTGAGTGCTGCACCGCGCGATCAAGAAGCTCTCGACATCGCAGCGTCGCGCTTCTTCGCGGACGCATATGTAGCGTCGCTTGCGGTCGATATGCAGGCGCGTCGCTTGACGCTGCGCGTTTACGGAGCGCTGCGTCGTGACGGCGCTACGTATCTCGCGACGTTGACTTTTTTCGGGGCGAGTAACATCGTCCTCGCCAACGCGGGCGGCGTTTTTCCGCAAAGCGTGCACCTTTCTTCGCTCGTCGTGCGCTACGAACCGGTTGACGATCAAGGCGCGGCGGAGTTGCATGGCGCTTCGCCTTGGACGTGCTCGTGGCAATTTGACGGCTTCGCATATGAAGAACACGCGGCGGTATTGGCCTCGCTCGTGGACGACCTCTAACTCCGTCGCGATCTCGAGGGGCATGACGGTCGGCGCGGCGCTCGACTTCGGTAGGGAGCGTTTGCGCTCGAGCGACTCGGCGCGCCTCGACGCGCAATTATTGCTGGCCGCACTGCTGCAGCGATCTGCGGCATGGCTCTTCGCGCATGCCGACGAGCCGCTCGAAGAAATGGTACGCGGACTCTTCGTGCAAGCGCTCGAACGACGAGCGCTTGGCGAGCCGGTGCCCTACATTCTCGGCGAAAGCGCCTTTTACGGGCGCCGCTTTTTCGTAACGCCGGACGTGCTCGTGCCGCGGCCGGAAAGCGAATTGCTCGTGACGTGCGCGCTTGGCGAGCTGCGCGCGGTCCCTACCCAGGCACCGCAGCTCTGCGACGTCGGGACCGGCAGCGGCATCCTCGCGACGACTCTTGCCGCCGAGCTGCCGGAAGCGCGCGTGACGGCGATAGACGTTTCCGAAGCAGCGCTTGCGGTCGCGGCCGGCAACTCGCGCGCACATCGCGTCGACGATCGCATCGACTTCGTGCTCGGTGACCTCTTCGGAGCGCTGCCGCGCGGAATTCGCTTCGACGGCATCGTCGCAAACCTGCCCTACGTACGCGCGGACGAACTCGCGGTGGCGCCCGACCCGACGTCGTTCGAACCGCGCCTCGCGCTCGACGGAGGTTCGGACGGCCTGGCCGTCTACCGGCGGCTGCTCGCGCATGCCGCAGACATGCTCGCGTCGCATGGTTGGCTCGTGATGGAAGCGGGGCCGGGTACGGTTCCGGCGCTCGCTGCGCTCGCGCGGCGCAGTTTTTCTCGTTCGGCGACCGTCTGGATCGAGCGCGATTACGCACGGCTCGAGCGGGTGGTCGTCGTGCGGTTGTAAGCTGTGGCGGGAGGGAGGGACCGACTGCCGAAACCACTCGTCCCATAGATGGCGAAGTATATCTTCTTCACCGGGGGAGTCGTAAGTTCGCTCGGTAAGGGCAT
>CAXTIY010000419.1:0-3025 GCA_964244215.1 uncultured bacterium | reverse complement strand
ACTGCTCGTCGGCCCAAATGTTGCCGGCGCGGAGCACATCCTCTTTCTCCTCGAAAACCTTGTGTGGCAAATCTTGAACGAAGAACGGCAAGAAGGCTGCCGAGAAGCGCCAGTAGATAGCACCGATTGGGGCGACGGTCAAGCAGCCTTGTTCGCGTAGGGCAGCCGCCGTAACCGAATACCAATGCTTCGCATTCCAAATCGCTACGATAAAAAGAGCGCTATCGCCGTAAAGCTTTGCCGCCTCCGATGGGCGAAGCACGACGAGTCCGTCGACCGTACTTCCCTGCACCTTCGGATTATTGTCCGCCATCGCTAACGGTTCTATGTCGATCGAGCGCAGACAGGCCAAGGCGCGTTTCCCGGTACTTCCGGCTCCGACGAGGACGACACGCCCTTTATTTGCAGCCAGCAGATCGTCGAGCGAACGCCGTTCTCGTGCGAGCACGGCTTGGGCCGTTTCTGACATGAGCGTTTCGAGAGAGACTTTGATTCTGGACTCAGTCGTCATGATCGGTCGTTCCACCATAGCGCAAGCCGTAGCCTTGTCACGACATGAGAGCCAACACTAGTCAAGCTCGACACTTCGCGCGGCTCGAGAGCCGGCGGGGCCGGTTGGGTAGTGGACACGATCACAAGAAGCCGACCGCAATCGTCTGCACGCCCTGTGAAACACGAAGTGGCAATCGAACTCCGAAAATTCTGCCGAAACGCTTAAAAGCCTCGGATGGCTGAACCGCCAGTGACAAAAAAGCGGCTCAATCTTCATCGATAGAAGCGTGCGCTAGAACGATCCGGCACTGAGACGAGGGTTCGATGACGTCGTGCGACTAAGTTTCGCCAGACTTCTTTCGTTTTGGGAGCTTACATCGTTAGCGTCGACATCGCGCTCCGCATGGCATCGATCAAGGCTCTGGCATTCGACGTCGATGGCGTTCTAACCGACGGCGGCGTGTGGTGGAATGCGCGAAGCGATGATTCCGAAGCGGATGAGTGGAAAAGATTTTCGTTCATCGACATCATGGGCGTCGCACGCGCCAAGCGGGCAGGGTTGCTCGTGACGCTAATCTCAGGTGAGAATAGTGTCATCGTCGATCGCTTTGCATCGAAGATGAGCATTGCCGATTATACGAAGGGTTGCACGGATAAAGCCGCGGCACTGCGAGAGTACGCCGTTCGCCACAGCCTAGATCTGCGCGACGTCTGCTTCATGGGTGATGATGTCAACGACTTGGAAGCGATGGCGATAGCCGGACTCGCCGCCTCACCGTCCGACGGGCGAGACGTGGTCCGCAAGAAGGCTGCGTTCGTTTCATCGCTACCGGGTGGGAACGGCGCGGTACGCGAGCTCATCGAAGCGATTATTTCAGCGAGAGAACGAGAGGAAATCCTTGGCTAAGACGACGCGAGTGGCGGACTACATTTTTGCTTTTATCGCAGAACGCGGCGTGAAGGTCGTCTTTTTGGTACCGGGCGGCGGATCGATGTTCTTGGTCGACGGCCTCGCTCAAAATCCGGATCTCGACTACGTCCCGAATCATCACGAGCAGGCGTCTGCGATCGCGGCGGAAGCCTACGCGAAGATGAACGGCACCTTCGGCGTCGTGCTCGTGACGACGGGTCCGGGCGCAACGAATGCGATTACCGGCGTTACCGGCGCTTGGCTAGAATCGATCCCGGTGCTGGCCATTTCGGGACAGGTCAAGCGTTCCGACATCAGCGGCGATAGCGGTCTTCGCCAAAAAGGACCGCAAGAAGTCGATATAATTCCAATGGTGCGGCCAGTAACGAAGTACGCGGCCACGGTAATGGAGCCGACGGACATCCGATACCATCTCGAAAAGGCGATATTTCTGGCCACGACCGGCCGATGCGGACCCGTTTGGCTCGATATTCCGCTCGACGTACAGGCGGCGCACATCGATCCGGATGCGCTCGTCGGTTACCGCTCGGACGAGATCGAACCCTCGAACGCGTTGCGAAGCGATGTAGATGCGAAAGCACTCGAAGTCATCGAAGCGTTGAACCAAGCTCGCCGGCCGGTACTTTTGGCTGGACACGGGATTCGCCTCGGCAATGCGGTGAACGAGTTTCGGCAATTGTACGAATTCCTTGGAGTGCCCGTAGCAACGACTTGGCCCGCCCTCGACGTTATCGCGTCGTCGCATCCGCTGAGCGTAGGCAAACCGGGTGCCGTGGCGCAGCGCGCTCCAAATTTCGTGATTCAGAATTCCGACTTCCTACTCAGCATCGGCACTCGACTCGACAATTCAATAACGGCCTTCAATACGCCGAACTTTGCTCGAAACGCGCGCCGTTTCATCGTCGACATCGATGGAGCGGAGCTCGCGAAATTCGATCGACCGCAGGAGATTATCGAAGCCGATTCGCTCGAATTCATCGAAGCTCTCCTCCGGCATGCATCGGCTGTCGAGCCGATCGATCGCTCCGAATGGTCGCAGCAATGCGAAACCTGGAAACAGCGTTATCCCGTCGGCGAAGGGCGCGTGTTACCGACGGCCGGAGTAATCAGCCATTACGACTTCGTGCGGGTCTTGTCGGAAGAATTAGCCGAGGATAGCCTCATCGTCACCGGCAGCTCGGGGCTAGCCATCGAGTTCTTTTTCCTCGCATTCCAGACGAAGCGTGGTCAACGCGTGATGAACGGCTCGGCAAGCCTCGGCGCGATGGGGTACGGCATACCGGCGATGATCGGGGCCGGCATCGCCTACGGCTCGCCGTTTATCGGGATCGAAAGCGACGGCAGCTTAATGTTCAACCTTCAAGAGCTTTTAACGCTCAAAGCGCTGCAAATACCGGCGTGCATATTCATCATGAATAACGATGGGTACGCCTCGATTCGCAACACACAACGAAACTATTTCGATGGACGATTCCTTGGCTCGGGAGCGTCTTCGAAACTCTTGCTCGCGGACACCGTCGCAGTTGCGAGCGCCATGGGCATACGAGCGATGCAAATCGATGACGCGGCCGATCTTCGTTCGGGTATCCGCCGAGCGTTGCA
>CAXTIY010000418.1:0-3039 GCA_964244215.1 uncultured bacterium | reverse complement strand
CCATGAATCCAACGGGTGCTTCTTTAGAAACGCCGAGCGTACCACGAAAATCCAAATCTCCTTCGGCGTGCACGGAGCCTCCGCGCACTGCGATCCCCGTCGCCGTGGCGACCGCTCGCAGCGTGACGCCCGCGCACGCAACGAGTGCTTGCAGCAGCATATCGCCCGAACATGCGAGCATGCCGTCGCCACCCGTTGCCGGATGCAGCCCCGCTTTTACGAGCGCGCTTCCCGTCGCAACGCTACAGCTCAAACCCGCCGGATCGTCGAGAACGCCCGTCGCGGCGAGCGTTACGATCGCGGCGCCGGGTTCGGCCCGATAACGTTCTTTGAGCGGAGCTTGAACGGCGCGCAGTGTCTCGGCATTCATACCGAACGGGTTCGCTAGAAGACGATGCGTCTCCCTAGTCGCGCGTACGCAACGAGGGCGCCTGCGGCGTTAAAGAGCGACGTAACGCTGACGATCGCACTTGCGAGAGCCAGCGTCGCAAGTGCCGCGTTACCACGAAAGCCGAGAACCGTACGGAGTTGCATCGACGAGCGTTTACTGCAATACGGATAAAACCTAACGCCGATAGGATTAAAATTGGGTGCGCCGGCAGCCGCGCTGCCCGAACGAGCGCCACGCCCGGGTCGTTCGAGCAGCGGCTCTACCAGCGCATTGAAGAACGAGCTCATGCAGAATGAGCTTATTCGAAGGTTACGTTAACGAAGTACTCTCCGGCGACCGGCCGGCAAGAGACGGTTTCCGGTGCGTACTTCGAAGCCAGGGCGCTCGAGAGCGCTTCCTGGTCGAGGGCAAAATATCCGGAGGTCTTCGCGACCGTAGCGCTTTGGATGGCACCCGAGCGTGCCAGGCTGACTTGAACGAGCGTCGAGCCCGTAACGCCTTCGTTCTTGAGGATGCTCGGATACTCGGGCTCGAAGACTTCTCGCAGATTGGCGAGATGATCCGGTGCGGAACAGGTCGCTTTGCGCTGTGGCTCGGCGGCCGATACGCCGTGAGCCGGGACGTTCGCGGCGACCGCGACTAGAGTAATTACGAGTAGCTTCGCAATGCCGCCCGTACGATCGAGGTTGTTCATGACGTCTCCTTAAGTGACGTTGGAAGTGAAGGTCCGGCAACACTTTAGCGCAGTAGCCGTCCGGCGGGCGTCCGGGCCGCGTCCGCAGCGGTATCGCGATCGCGCGGCTCGAAAAGCGCGCGATGGCACGAGCGCTTACTCCCGAAGTCGTCGCGCAGATTTGCGCGCACATGAACGACGATCACGCCGATTCTTTGGCGCTTTATGCGAAGGTATTCGGCAAATGCGAAGGCGTCGCAGCCGCGCGCTTACGGGCCTTCGATGCGAACGGTATGGATTTAGAGGTAGATACGGCGCAAGGCGAACGGCCGACCCGGATCGCCTTCGATCACGCCGTTCGAGACGCAGATGACGCCCGCGCCACGCTTATCGCGATGGCTCGCGAAGCGGCTCTTGCCTAAGCGCCGCGTCTTCGGGTAGCGTTTCGATCACCTTCGCGAATTCGTCGATCGCGGCGAGCAACGCTTCGCTCGCTGCGCGATACGTAATGTTGCGAGGCGGCTCCGCCATCGTCAAGAGGCCGGCAGGTCGGCGGGCACGATCCGGTCCGCGCGCCTTAGAGCGGGGAAAAGCGCGCTCCAGAGTCCGATGACGGCGAGCGTTCCGACGCCTCCGATAACGACCGACGGAACGACGCCGACGAACGCCGCGAGCGTTCCGGATTCGAATGCGCCGAGTTCGTTCGAGGCGCCGATGAAGACGTTTTCGACGGCGTTGACACGGCCGCGCATATCGTCCGGCGTACCGAGTTGCACGAATCCGTTACGAATAACGACGCTCACCATATCCGTGCCGCCGACGAGTGCGAGCATCGCGAGTGAAAATAGGATGTTTCGCGAGAGCCCGAAGGCGATCGTCGCGAGGCCGAACCCGGCGACGCTTGCGAGTAACACGCTGCCGACGTGGCGCTCGGGCGCGCGGCGAGCCAGATACGCCGCGACCACGGCGGCGCCGGCCGCGGGTGCACTGCGCAGCATACCGAGGCCGGGCGGACCGAGGTGGAAGATACCGTCGGCGAACGCGGGCAAGAGGGCCGTCGCGCCGCCGAAGAGGACGGCGAAAAGATCGAGCGAGATTGCGCCCGCGACGATCGGCCGCGAACGCAAGAAGCGCAAGCCCGCGAGCGCGTCGCTCAGGGTCGGCGGCTCGAGCGGAACCACCCGTACGATGTGCAGCATCGCGAGCAATACCGATGAAACGAGCAGCGCCGCGGACGAAGCGCCCAGAGCCATCGGCGTGGAGAAAGCGACCAAAACGCCTCCGAGCGCGGGCCCTCCGATCACGATCAGTTGCCGCAGCGACGAGTACGTCGCTTGTGCTTGCAAATAGCGTTCGGACGGCACGATGTTCGGCAGCAGCGAGCGTTCCGCCGGGGCGCCGAACGCGCGCGCCGCCCCGACGACGAGCAGAATCGCGAGATAGACGGGGAGCTCGCGGACCCCGCGTGCGATGGCGACGACGAATCCGAGGATGGCGATCGCTTCCAACGTTTGCATGCCCGCCACGAGCGCCCGCCGGTCGACCCGGTCGGAGGCCACACCTGCGGGCAATGCGAGCAAGAGCGACGGTAGAAACAGCGCGAGGCCGACGAGCCCGAGGTCGAACGGCTGATGCCGCAGCGTAAAGACGTGCCAGGAGACGGCGACGCTCTGCACTTGAAAAGCGAGGTCGCCCGTCAACATGCCGGCGAAGAAAAGCCGGCCATTGCGAGCGAGCGTCGTCACGCAACTGCGGTTCGCACGAAACCGTAAGCTCGGCCTGCTTATGGTATCGGCTAGCGATCTGCCGCATGAATCGGCAATTTTGATGGCAAAGCGCAGTTTTATGATAACGACGCGACTCGGCCCCGACGGCGACCCGCAGGAAACGCAAGAGTGGCTCGACGCGCTCGACGGCGTACTGGCACACGAAGGGCCGGCCCGCGCGCAGCAATTGGTCGAGCGGGTGGTCGAGC
>CAXTIY010000417.1:0-3043 GCA_964244215.1 uncultured bacterium | reverse complement strand
CCATGGGGTTGGGGCGAGCTCGAATCGATCGCGCATCGCGGCACCTTCGATCTCGACGCGCACATGAAGCTTTCGGGAAAAGACCTTACCTATTTCGACGAGGCGACGAAGTCGCGCTACACGCCGATTCTCATCGAAAGCTCGGCCGGTATGGATCGCACCACGCTGACGATGCTGATCGACGCATACGCGAGCGAAACGGTCGTCGATCCCGAGAGCGGAAAAGAGACTAAGCGCACGGTGTTGCGCTTCCATCCGAAGATCGCGCCCGTGCAAGTCGGCGTGTTTCCGCTCGCGCGCAACAAACCGGAACTCGTCGAACGGGCGCGTACGATCGAGCGCGGGCTACGGCCGTTCGCGCGGACGACGTACGATGAGGGCAACGTGGGCCAGCTCTATCGGCGTCAGGACGAGATCGGCACGCCGTTCTGCATCATGGTCGATTACGATTCGCTCGCGGACGGAACCGTAACGGTTCGCGATCGCGACACGATGCGGCAAGATCGGGTATCGGCGGAATCGTTACGGCTTTACTTGACGGAGCGGTTGTAGCCCGCTAGCGCAAATCCAAAATCGTTGCCGCCTGCGCGAGCTTGGAAGGCGAATCGAGCGGCACGAGAACGTTACGCTCGACGGGAGCTGGCTTGAAGAAGCGGCGTTCGATGGCATAGTAGCTCGCGACGGCGCAGGCGAACGCCGCGATGTAGTTTATTGGAAAGCGCCCGTAGATCGATCCATTTTCGGGTGATAAGAAAAGCTGCTGCCAAAGGTAGAGGCTGTAGGAGATGCGGCCGATCGCTCTCAACGGGCGAACGCTCAGTACTTTCGTCGCTTGCCAGTCCGGGTGTGAGAGAAGCGTGAGCAGCAAAGTCGCCATGGCAATTCCCGCGATCGAGTAACCGACCGTGAATAAGTACATGCCGTGTAAGCGCGTGGCGAGCAGCACCCCGCAGATCAGGGCGGCGCCGGAGACGGCCGCCGCAACGGCTCCGGCGCGGCCGCTCAGTCGCTCGAGTAGTACCCACCGTTGGGAAACGCCGATGGAAAGTGCCGCGCCGTACATGAGCATGTCCAAGCGCGTATGCAGCATAGCATCGATCGATTCGCGCAGATGCGGCAAGAATACGTACGTTCCCAGCCGCACGAACGGCAACGCCAGCATAATCGCAAACGCGAAATTCTTGGCACGCGGGATGCCGAGCAGCATGATGAGCGCCGGCCAGAACAGATAGAACTGTTCTTCGATCGAGAGCGACCACGTGTGTACGATCCACACCGCAGTGTGACCGAAGGCGTAATCGGTAAGATAGAACGCGCTTAGTAGCCACCCGAGCAGCGAAATGTGAAACGCTCCGCCGAGCGCGAGCGCGCCGACCACGGCTAAGAAGACGTAGTACGCGGGGAAGATGCGGCGGACGCGGCGCGTATAGAATCGCTTCAGATCGATGCGACCGGTTCGCTTATATTCATCCAGGAGCAGCGACGTGATCAGATAGCCGCTAAGGACGAAGAAGAGGTCGACGCCGAGATGACCGCCTTCGTGCGCGATCGCCGCGAACGTACCGCCGTGGAATGCGGCCGGTAGCGTATTGGAGCCGTGAAAGATGATGACGAGGAGAATCGCCACGCCGCGGACCCCGTCGAGTACGGCAATCCGGCCCACGCCGGGGTCGCGATGCGACCGCGTTACGGGTGGGTCCGGCGTATCGCTCATTAGATCGGGTTTTGCGCCGGTCTTTTTCCGCGCCCTGTGGCCGTTTGCAAATGAGAACGTGTCGCGAGTAGGCGCTCAACCGCAAATTCGACTATTGAATAGTCGCTTTTCATGTCGATTGCAAACCTCGTCGCCTTCTTTCCCGCTTGCGCTTGCAGGACCGACAAGAGTGTATATAGCGATCTAACCACTCGCGTGGCGCAACACGAATTTAACCGGCATAGCGAATGCGTACGTCGGCATCGCGCTCGATCAATTCGGCAATTTCAGCAGTCCGACGCAGGGCCGCATGGGCGGTCCTGGGCAGCGCAAACGATCGCGGTACGTGGCGCCGCGTCGACGAATTGGCCTTATCTCCGCGTCCGCAAATCCATCCGAGTTCGGTTCGAGCGTCGCGGCGTTGAACGACAGGAGCCGCAAAGGAAACAACTTGGCGCAGCCGACCGCTAGCAGCGAGCCTACCTATTCAGCGAACGGCATCAACGGCCTCGGTAGTATCGCCTTCACCGGGGCGCAGTATGCTCAGTGCGAACACCGCTTTCTCGACGAATCTCTTCAACGAATCGACCGTCTTCACGGTCGCCAATCAAACCAACACGGCGGATAGTTCGATCCTATGGTCGGGGGCGTATCTGGACGATCCGCGCTGGAACGTGCCTCTGAGCGAAACCGGCGTCTCGCATTTCGATGAAAATTATAAGTGAAGCGGACGGCTTGCCGCGGCGGATAAGCCGACGGGTGCCGCGCTTTGGACGGCGAGCGGAAGCTTCAGCCACCACGCGCAGTATTTGCGTAAGAACGATAATGTGCTCGCTTCCGACACCGGTCCGGCGGCTTCTGCAAGCGGATCGTATCCGCTCGCGCTCGGCGCAACGGTGAGCGCGCAAGGCGGAACCTCGTCGTATCCGTTCAGCGGCCAGATCGGCGAAGTCGTCGTGTACAATCGCTACTTGAACTCGGCAGAGAGCGCCGAAGTCGAGGGATATCTTGCCTGTAAGTGGGGCTTGCAGACGCGCCTACCAGCAAATCGTCCTTATCGTTAAACGTGCCCGCAAGGCGGATCCTATCCCTCGATGCTGATTACGCCGCCCGCTTCCGGGGCGCTGCAAGCGGCGCCTGAACTGCGCAGCTCGAACGGCAGTTTGACGTTTAACGTTACCGCGCAGAAAAACGGAACGACCGGCAATCCCGCAATTCTCTTATAACGCTTCGAGCAGCGTTCCGCCGACGCTGCGCTTACTCCCCGGCGACACCCTCAACGTGACGCTAACGAACGCGCTGCTCGAAGCGAACGGCAACATTTACGTGACGCTCTCATCGCAATGCGAC
>CAXTIY010000416.1:0-3051 GCA_964244215.1 uncultured bacterium | reverse complement strand
CTCCCAATCGGGGCTAATCACATTGGACCAAATGTACGGTATACTTGACATGCAGTCTAATGTAACGTATAATCGGCGCATGCTGATTCACTCTGTGTTTCAATCTCGGCGCTCCTGTACGGCTGCGGAACGCAAGAGCGCTCGACGCTACATGCTCGAGCTGTTCGGTTCGTGCGCGCTCTATTTCGTCACGTTGTCCGTCTCGATCCGGACGGTCGATCACGTCGCCGCCGGTCCCGGCAAGGTCGCGCTCGCACTGCTGCCGATGCTCGGTGTCGTCGCGATGTCGCTCGCGCTCGTTCGGTACGTGTTGCGCCAAGACGAACTGCAACGCCGGACGTTCGTCGATGCGGCGGCGATCGCTGCCGTCGTCACCGCCGTCGCCACGATGGTGTTCGGCTTCCTCGAGAATGCCGGCGCGCCGCGCTTCAGCATGACATGGGTGTTCGCGATGATCATGATCTCGTTCGGCGCCAGCCTTCCGTTCGTGCGGCGCCGCTACCGTTGAAGAATCGCCTGCGCGTCTTGCGCGCGGAGTTCCATATATCGCAGGGCGATCTCGCGGAGCGCGTGGGGGTTGCACGACAAACGATTCACGCCGTCGAGAACGGCAAGTTCGCGCCGAGCCTCACGCTCGGGTTTAAGATCGCATCGCTGTTCGGTGCCGACATCAACGAGGTGTTCGCACCCGATCCCGACGACACCGTACCTTCGCTCTTGGAGACACAGCATGACACGACGTCCATTCGCGATGCCGCAGGCGATAGCGCTGTCCACGCTCGTCCTCTTGTCTTCTTCGGTCGCTCCCGCACGGGCGGCTGATCCCGCCGCCGCGACCGTCCCCGCGCCGGCGAGCGTCACGACCGTCGGCACGCTCCGCGTCGAACGCTACGGCTCGGGCGAGCCCGCGATGATCTTCGTTCCCGGCCTCTCGTGCGGCTCGTGGGTCTGGCGCGACGCGGTGACGCACTACGCCGGCACGCATGCCGTGTATCTCGTCACGCTCGCGGGCTTCGATGGATTGCCGTCGACCGGTGCCGGCATCGAGGCCGCCGACGCATCGCTCCTGCAATTGATGACCACGGAGAAACTTACGAAGCCGATCGTCGTCGGCCACAGTCTCGGTGGGTATCTCGCGCTGCGCTTCGGAACGGAGCACGCGACGCTCGTGCGCGGCATCGTCGCGATCGACGGCTTGCCGATCCTGCCGCAATTCTTGCAGACGCCCGCAGCCGATCGCATCGCGACGGCCGACAAAATCGCCGCGCAGATCCGTACCTCAACGCCCGAACAGTATGCCGCAGGGCAGAAGACGACGCTCGCGACCATGATCACCAGTCCGAGCGACGTCGACCGTGCGGCGGCACTTTCCGCGAAGAGCGATCCGAAAGCGGTCGCGACGTATTTCGACGACCTGATGCGCGACGATCTGCGGCCTGCGCTTCCGAAGCTCGCCGTACCTACGCTCGAGATCGCGCCGGTTCCGACCGAGCCGGCCCCTTACGAAGGGCCACAGGCCGCGAATGCCTCGCTCGCCGATCGCGCGAGCGGCTACAAAGCGTTCTACACGACGCTCTTCCCGGGCGCACCGAATGTTACCGTCGAGACCGTCCTCAACTCGAAGCACTTCGTGATGATCGACCAGCCGAAGGCACTGTACGACGACATTACGTCGTTCGTCGCGACGCTTCCGGCATAAGCGACGCTACAACAAGCGCACTGCTGCTCGTCGGCCTCGAGAGATGAAGAATCGTTTTTCGATCGGCAAGCAGCAACTTCTCGATCGAACCGAACACGCGGTCATCGCATTAAGCGTTGCTAAGCCACTGATCTCGTCGTGCGAAATCTGCTCGTGCGTAGGCCAACAATCGCCATTCCTCATTCCAAAACGGGACCCTCAACTCGCGAGACGATTCTGCGACAACTTCGACGCTCGCGAGCCGCCATTGGCGCAAGGTACGCTACACGACGATCAGATTTCGTCTGTCGTTGAGCTTGGCTAAGGTGTGCTGATTTGCGTTTCATTCGTCAAGCACCGAGCGATACGGAGACGATGCGATTGCGCAATTCCGGCTCGTCGTCGGCATGTCAGCCCATCGAATCGTTCCCATCGGCATAGCAATTGACTACTAGAGGTCGTCGCTCAGTGAAGCGACGACGCTCGGATGCTCTTCGTATGCGAAGCCGTCGAAGCGCCAGCGGAGTGCCCAGGCCGACCGGCCGCGCAGCTCCGCCGTGCCGTCATCATCGCTTTGCGAATAATGCACTCCGAAGGCGGTAATGCGAACGCTATTGGAAACGCGTCATCGGCGTTCTCGAGTACGAGAGCACTCGCGCCGAAGAAGGTGAGCGTCGCCAGGTACGTCGCCTCGTCGCCGCGCAAACGCCCGTAGACGCGGACGGTCAAGCGACGCGTTTACATATCGATATCGAGTGAAGCGACGTACGCATCGACGAACGTACGCGCTACATCGAGAGCTTCTTGGTCCTGCGGGGCGGACTCACGCAACGTCTGTGCGCGCGCGAGCGTAGCGCGTCCTGCGACCCGCAAGCCGAGCCGCCCGTTGAAGCGACGTTCGAAACACCGTTCCGACCGACGCACGCTCGCTGCCATCAGAATTCTTTGCCGTAGCCGAGCAACGCGGGCAGCGGCGTCTGCGCGTCGTCCGCTGGCGTATAGTGCGCATACACGTATGAAACGCGAGATAAGCTGCGCGTGAGAGTGATTGCGGTAACCGGTACCGTAGCGCCGGCGGAGCGCGTAACTCTTCGCGCACGACCTCGTTCAAGAGCACATCGCGCATCTGTGCTGCTGCGGGATTGTCCGGGTCGTTGTCGAGTTCGAGGCGCCCGCGTTCGGTGCCATAGTCGTAACAATCGGTCTCTAGACCCGTCGAGTCGATTTCGTCGGTGTCGCCGACCCAACGCGCATAGACGCCGACTTCGGCTTCCTCGGTGCGCCTACCGATGAGGTGGCCCGGTGATTTATCGAGACGCAGTGCGCCTTCGAACGAAATCAGAGGTCGCAACTTCAAATCCAACGCTTCATCG
>CAXTIY010000415.1:0-3057 GCA_964244215.1 uncultured bacterium | reverse complement strand
TGTGCCCGCACGGCCGCTTCGACATCGCCAAGGACGACTCGCTGACCGCGCACTTTAAGCATGCGATCGATGCGGCCGGCATGTACGAGTAAGCCGTCCGGCCGCCGCCGGAATAAATCTCCCGTGTGGTAGAGGCGCGCTGCCGGATTACCCGGTAGGGGTGAGATCGGGCCCGCAACGACGGCACCCGCATCCCAGAGTCCGAGCGCCGTCGCCGGCCCGGTCGAGCGTAATTCGCCGAGCTCGCCGTCCCGGGCGAGCGTTCCGTCCGGCCCTACGATGTCGAGCGTCGTGCCCGCGATCGCAAAGCCTGTCCCGAGAACGTCGCCTTCACGATCGTCGACGAACCACTGCACGATCACGCCCGCCTCGGTCGAACCGTAGCTGAGCGAGATGCGGCAAGTCGCGGGTAAGAGCGGTCGCAGCAACTCGATATCGGCGCGATGAACGCGTTCGCCGCCGAGCGTGAAGACGCGAAGATGCTTCATCGCTTCACGCGCGCCTTCGATGCGGACGAGGGCCCGCATCAGCGTCGGGACGGAGCGGCAAATCGTGATGCGCTCGTCGCTCATCGTCGCGAGAATCGGCGGTAAGCCCGAGCGAGGATCTCGCGACACGACGACGGCACCCGTTACCAGCGCCGCAAATAAACCGCGAGCGCCCGCGATCGTTGCAGGCGACCAGAGGCTGAGATAGCGATCGTCTTCGCTCAGGCCGAGCGCTTCGACATCGGGATAGACGCTCTGCAATAGGGAGCGCTGGGAATGCGCGACGCCCCTCGGAAAGCCGGTGCTCCCGGAGGTGTAGAGCAGCACGAACGGGTCGTCGAGCGCAAGCGGTCGCGGCGGTAGCGGCGGCTCGCTAGAAGCGCCGTCCGGCTCGCGCTCGCCCCGCGCTGCGACCGTAACGAGAATAACATCCAAGTCTGTTGCGACGTCTTCGCACGTTCGTTCGCGACTCTGGATGATAACGGCGAGCTTCGCGCGGCGGGCGATCTCGGCATTGCGCGCGGCCGGGTAACTGACGTCGAGCGCAACGTGCGGGCAACCGGCTGCGGCACAGGCGAGCGCCGCGATCGGGTAGAGCGCGTCGTTAGCGAGGTACAGTCCGACGGGCGCCCCGGCAGGCACGAGTTCCACGAGTTCGCGCGCGAGCCGCATGGCGGAGTCGTAAAGTTGGCTTCGCGATAAGGTTTGCGAACCGTCGGTGATCGCGGTTCTGCTCGGTTCTTCGAGCATTCGGCAACGAACCGCATTTAGGATTAATTCGCAAGACGACTCGCGGAGTTCATCATCGAGCAACATGCCGGGGCTATTCACCGTTCGCGGCCATTGCCCGCCCAGCGTTCGTTACGCCTCGTAGATACTTTAGTGAAATAATTTTCCACCGTGACGCGCGGAACGTTACGGAACTGATGGGTGGACTTCGGACATCCGGCTATCCGCACGATTGCGGCAGCAATCGCTTTTAAGTATTGCCGACCCCTCGGTTGCGCTTACGGTGTCAGGAGAGCGCGTGATTTTCACTTAAGTGCTGTCTTAATTCATGGCCACCGAGACTCGCTAGCCTGCTCGAAGCCGCATGCTTGGGGTTAACCATTATTCGAACAGGCATTAAGCATCGAAGGCGAATTTCTTCAGACGGTCGCCTGCTCACCCTTCAGAACGACAGCATGGAATACTGGTCCTCACAGACGCCGGAGGTTCGGCACCGTCAAACATGGCGAGTTGCGTTCTGATGAATGTTGCTCCCGTGAGCGTGTCGCGATAACTTCAAAGTTAGCAGCCGCAGCATGCGCCGGGTAGTTACTCACGTGAGAATCGCTGTTAAGCGGCTCATTCATAAGCGTTATTTAGAATGAATTAATTAACTCAGGGCCTTTAGTGTTGGTCGAACGTTTCGAGTACGCTCAATACTGCAGCCGTTTGAAAAAGCACTACTAGCAATACCCGAGCTGACCGCTCCTGCTCGAGCATACTTAATGTTGGAAGCCGAAGAAATTCGGAGTTTTCGCGATAGTGTTGGGAACGTGAAATTTGCTCACCGTAAGTCGCCTTGTGGCCGCGACTCAGGGGTTTTCTGAACGACGGTATCCTAGGAATATGCTAACATCTTTGTGCCCAGTTATGCCAGTAATTTAGAGCGGGCGAAGCATGCGATACTGGCGCGTTGTCTGGGTCCAGGAATTCCGTACGACGAATTCCTGGTGCAGTTTCCCGTGCGCCGGCTCGTTGATCAGTGTCAGCGCAACCTCCGGGACAACCGCGTCAAGGGCATCGAGCAGTAGTTCTGCCGATGGCGTGTCGACCGCGCCCGCATCGAGCAGCGCAGCGCGATCAACGTAGCGGCGAATGAACGCGTAAGCTTCAGGTGCCGCCTCGTCTCCGATAGTTATGCGCTCAACGGTTGATGCTAACGCGATAGTTTGCGGCTCGCGCTGCCAGCACGTCGATGGCCTTCGCGCCACACGTGCGATCTCGCGCTCATCGAACGCGTATTCCGCCGGTGATGTCGCGTTAGGTCCCCGAGCCGGGCGCGACCACACGATAAGCTCATCGACGATCGTGAAGCCGCTGCTTTTGTAAAGCGCAATTGCCGGAGCATTACGCACGAGTACTTCTAACTCGAGCGTCTTTGAGCCAGCATTGCGGCAAACTGAAAATGCTTCTTCCATATAGCGCCGCGCGAGGCCGTGGCCGCGAAAGTTCGGCACGACGCCAAATCCGCCGACCCAAGCGCGCTGGTCGCGGAAACCAAGCAGCGCGACGCCGGATAGAATACCGTCAACGGTCCAGCGGGGCGACCGCGACAGGTCGATAGAGTTGTGCTCCACGTGCTGAGCAAAGCGCTCAGCGGTCACCGCAGGCGCATCTCCGTACACCTCGCCGCGCTGCGACGCATTGAACGCGTCGACGTCGACCGATTGCGAAGTAACACGTACGGCACCAACGGCGTCACTCTCGCGCACGTTTTGAGCTTCCACCGAGGGCGAGTGCGAACTTGCCGTCGCAAGGCATTTTGTCGAGGCTTTTGCGATTCGCTCGCAGCGATGGGCTA
>CAXTIY010000414.1:0-3065 GCA_964244215.1 uncultured bacterium | reverse complement strand
ACGGTATCTCTGTATGGGGCTCGCCGCACGCCGCGTTCGAGTGCGCTTACGGTTACGACGCTGATTCCCGAGCGCTCCGCTAGCCCTTCTTGCGTAAAGCCCGCCGCTTCGCGATGACGCAGAAGCAGCTCCCCGAAAGTTGGGCGGCCTGTAAGCTCAGTAGTTGCTGCTGCCACTGAAAACCGCGAACCCCGTACGTCTATTTACTCGGCTCAACTGTACGAGCGTAAGTGTACGAGCCGTTCTGTTCCGATCCTCGCGCGGCATCGATATTTAAGTCGCCGGGGCTGCAATAGTACCGCAACGTTGCGAATCCAGCGGCCACTTACCTCATGGACGCCCGGCACTTCGCCCATTGGAGAAACATATGCGCAAAACGCGCTCTAATAGCGCTATTGACTTCCGGCCCTCTGATCGCCACCGAATGTGCGCGGCCTCGGGGGCTTTGAGTTCGCTTACGTCGACCGCAACGGATGAGGCAACGCGGGTAGGTGCCGTTTCGGCCGTCACCGGTGTGCTTGCTCGGCGGCGTCGCCACGCGCACGTTTTCGAACGCTGAAACGACTCTTAGCAGCGTCGGCGCTACGGGGCTCTTTAACACAAAACTCAATACTGGGAGACACCTATGGTAAAGCAATCCGCTCAGACCTTCAGCTCCGCCTTATTCGATTTTACGTTCCGCTCGTTCGTCACTCCGAAGATCATTCAACTAATCTATATCGTAGCAATCGTGTTCGCCGTCATCGACTCATGCGTCGTATTTTTTATATGCACATCGTTCCGATCGGTACTATCCGGCTACGGCGGCTATGGCGGCGGTGAAGGCGGTGGCAGCGTTCTCTTAGGGATGATCGTCAGCCCCATATTCTTCATCATCCAGCTGATTGCCGCACGAGTGATTCTCGAAGCTGCGATCGCGTTAATCCGGATTGCAGAAAACACCGACCCTTCGCGTCGACGGGAAGCGAGCGAACGATGATGACTGCCATGACGATCGTTACCAAGGCGGGTCTCACGCTTGCCACGTTGACGGTCGAACTCGTCGCAAGCGGCTGCTCGAGAAACCCGCGACGCGGCGGGTCAGGCGGCGACCGAATCAGCGTCTACAGAGCCGACGCTTTAGAAAGCGATAATCTCGCTGCGCCGCCTTGCATTCCTATACGACATCTGTATAATTATACAGATGTCGTCCTCGTTAGCACGCGGGCAAGTAGATGGCCCCCCGGGCGGGAAGGGCGCTAGATGACGCGCGTGCACGTGCTTGGAGCGGCCGGCTACGCTGCGGCGGAGTTTATCCGCTATGCGGCGCGGCATCCGCATCTGGAGCTTGGCGTGCTCGAGAGCGCGTCGCATGCGGGCTCGGCGCTCGCCGACTCGTTTCCGGCGCTTCGCACGAACGATCGCAAATTCGATCCCGCCGGCACCGTCCTTGCCGAAGCGACCGATGGTGACGTCGTCGTGCTCGCAGGCGAACGGGAGCTCGCGCGGGAGCGTGCGCCGGAATTGCTCGCCCGCGGCCTCCGGGTCATCGACTTCTCGGATGCCTTCCGGCTTACCGCAAATGCGAGCGGCGCCGTTTACGGCTGGACCGAACGCTACCAGGACTCACTCGCCGGGGCTACTTTCGTGGCCAATCCCGGTTGTTATCCAACCGCGACGCTCTTGGCACTCGCGCCGCTCGCATCGTTCGGGCGCGATATCGTGCAACTCATCGTCGACGCGAAGAGCGGTATCACGGGCGCCGGCCGTAAGCCGCGCACCGAACTACTCTTCGCGGAAGCCGCGGGCGACGTGCGCGCGTACGGCCTCGGCGGGCATCGTCATCAACCCGAAATCGAACAAGAACTCGCCGCGCTCGGGATCGTCGCGCCGCTCGTCTTCACACCGCACGTCGTTCCGCTCTCGCGCGGCATGCTCGCGGACTGTTACGCGGTCTTCGCGCGCGATCCCGATCCCGCCGCAATCCGCGCGGCTTTCGCGCGCGCGTACGACGGCAACCCGTTCGTGCGCGTGCTGCCGGCGGAGCGCAGCCCGAGCCTCGTCGCCGTCGTCGGAACCGTCGATGCCGAGATCCACGTTTCCGTAACGGGCCGCGTCGTGCGCGCGATCGCGGCGATCGACAATCTCGGCAAAGGCGCGGCCGGTCAAGCGCTGCAAAGCATCAACCTCATGTTAGGGTATTCGAAGGAGTGTGCGTTCGATGATCGCGGCGCCCGAGTCTGAAATCCGCTTAATCGAACTGCGCGGGGGCCTCGGTGCCGTTCCCGGCGTTAAGCTTGCGGGCGTGCACGCCGGCATCAAGAAACGTAAGCCCGATCTCGCACTCGTCGTCTTCGACGAGCCGCACGTTTGCGCGTCGGTGATTACGACGAACGAAATCAAAGCGGCGCCGCTGATCGTGAGCGAGCAGCATATCGGTAATAGCGGGCTCGCCATGCGCGCCGTCGTCTGCAACGCCGGTTGCGCGAACGCGTGCACGGGCGAACGCGGCGAACGCGACGCGCGGCAAACCGCCCGTCAGGCGGCCGCACTGTTAAACATCGAACCGAGCCAAGTCATCATCGCGTCGACGGGCGTCATCGGCGTGTATCTGCCGATGGACCGCGTCGTGCGCGGCCTCGAACGCGCCGTCAAAGATCTCGAAGCGGGCATGGAAGCGGCCTACGACGCCGCCGAAGCCATCATGACGACCGACAACGAGCCGAAGCTCGCGGCCTATGCCTTCTACGAGGGCGATACGCGCTACGTGGTCGGCGGCATCGCCAAAGGCTCGGGCATGATCGCCCCCAACATGGCGACGATGCTCGCGTTCGTCGCGACGAACGCGCCGATGGCGCGTGAAGTCTTGCGCGACGAATTGCGCGCCGCAAGCGACGACAGCTTCAACATGATTTCGGTCGACGGCGACATGTCCACGAACGACTCCGTCTACGGGTTCGCGCCGCGCGGAACGGGCACGGCACCGCGTGGTTTTCGCGAAGCGCTACGCGCGGTGACACACGATCTCGCATACGCCATGGTGCGCGACGGCGAAGGCGCGACCAAGGCCTTGACCGTCGACGTGA